>NZ_JBEZKW010000007.1:0-170893 GCF_040651795.1 Streptomyces sp. NPDC048361 | reverse complement strand
CGCCGTCGCCGAGCTGAAGGAGAAGCTCAAGGGCGAGGACTCCGCCGAGATCCGTACCGCCACCGAGAAGGTCGCCGCCGTCTCGCAGAAGCTGGCCAGGGCGAGGTGGGCTCCGCGTGCTCGATGGCGGCGGGCGCGCTCGCCGAGGTGCTCGGCGGCACCCCCGAGCAGGTCGAGAACGCGGCCGAGATCGGCATGGAGCACAACCTGGGCCTGACCTGCGACCCGGTCGGCGGCCTGGTCCAGATCCCGTGCATCGAGCGCAACGGCATGGCCGCGGTGAAGGCCGTCACCGCCGCCAAGATGGCGATGCGCGGCGACGGCAGCCACAAGGTGTCCCTGGACAAGGTCATCAAGACGATGAAGGAGACGGGGGCCGACATGAGCGTCAAGTACAAGGAGACGGCTCGCGGCGGGCTCGCGGTCAACATCATCGAGTGCTAGGGCCCCTGGTTCGGAGCAGGCCGGGCCCGCGGGGCTCAGCGGCCGCGGGCCGTCGGCGGCTCAGAAGGTGTGGGCGGCCGGCCGCTCCCTCGGCGCCGCCGCCAGGGCTTCGGTGATCTCCTTGACGCCGCCGCGCAGGCCGTAGACCGGGGTCGCGGGCTGCTGGCGCCAGGAGTCGTCGATGCCGCCCGCGTCGACGGTGTCGAAGCCCAGTTGGTCGACGAGTTCGCGGACCAGCTGCTTGGCCGCCGCGTCGTCGCCGGCCACCGGTACGGCGATCCGCTCGGGGTCGCCCTGCGGGCGCGGGCGCTCCAACAGGTCCTGTGCGTAGGTGCCGTTGAAGACCTTGATGACCGGGTGGCCGATGTGCTGCTCGGTCCAGCGGCTCTCGGTGAGGCCGTCGGTGTCCTCGATCGCGTCGATCCGGCCGTCGCGCTCCTTCGGGTAGTAGTTCCCGGTGTCGATGACGGCGACGCCGTCGGCCGCCTTGTCGAAGAGCCCCTTGGGCAGGTCCGGCACGCGCTTCAGGGGGACGGTGACCACGACGACTTGGGCCCCGTCGGCGGCTTCCGCGACGGTGACCGGGGTGGCGCCGGTCTCCTCTGCGAGGGCGGAAAGGGTGTGCGGGCCACGGGAGTTGGCGACGGACACCTGGTGTCCGAGCGCGGTGAGACGACGGGTCAGGTTGCCGCCGATGTTGCCCGCGCCGATGATGCCGATCTTCATGAGCTGGCCTTCCGGAGAGAGTGCGTTGGCACGCTCCGGCAACCTGCCGGCACAGCGGGTTATTCCGGCCCGGCCCCGATGGCGGTGGCTAGCGGCGTGAGCGGGCCTGCGCCACCGGCACCGGTCGCTAGCCAGGCGGGCGGGCCTGCGCCACCGGCACCGGTCGCTAGCCAGGCGGGCGGGCCTGCGCCACCGGCACCGGACGGGGTCACTTGTTCAGGGACGCCGACCGGCACCGGTCGGGATCACCAGTCCAGGGACGCCGACCGGCACCGGTCGGGATCACCAGTCCAGGGACGCCGACCGGCACCGGACGGGGTCACTTGTTCAGGGACGCCCAGAACTCCTCGAAGGAGAGCTTGCCGTCGCCGTTGGCGTCCTTGGCCTTGATGATGGCCTGGGCCACGGTCTCCGTGACGTGGAAGTCGCCCAGCTGCGCCATGACCGCCTTGTACTCGCTCGCGGTGACGCGTCCGTCGCCGTCGATGTCGAGCTTCGCGAACGCCTTGCGCGCCTCTTCGATGTCCGCCACTGGGTCCACCCCTTTGTTGGTGCTACTGCTTGGTGCTTTTCTGACGCCGGTCAGATTAGCCGCCCACGTGCGCGCGCAATGCGGCGGCCAGCCATCGGAAGGCGGCGGCCGCGCCGGGCGACGGCTCGTACCCGTTGGCGATCGCGAGCAGCTGGAAGTAGATACGCCGCACCTGCGCGCGGAAGCCGTCGTCCTCGACCCGATCGGCCCGCTCGATCCAGGCATCGACCTGGCGCGGGGTCGGGTCGTCGGGCAGCTCGGCGGCCACGCCGCGGACCCGGGCGTGGAAGTGGCCGTCGGCGGTGTCCAGGCCGGCGAACGCCTCATCGGTGAAGTCGTCGACGATCTGCGGACCAGTAGCGGATGGTGCGCACGGGAAGCCCGGTGCGGCGGGCGAGCTGCCCGATGGTGGAGGTGTGCGGGCCGTCGTCGATCACGTCGTCGAGTCTGCTGCTTCCAGCGGGTGGAGACTCAAGGGAGACTCACGGGGAAGAGCGAGAGAAGTGCGGGATGACGATGGGTGAGACGCTCGGAGACGTTCTGGCGGCCGCGGCCGGTGGCCGGTTCCCGCCGACGGACGGGGGCACCACGATCGTGGCGCAGCCGGGGCCGCGCGACGCCGGCGTGCTGGCGTTCACGGCGCACTCGGTGATCTTTCTGGACGAGGCGGAGGACTGGATCAGGGCGACCCTCGCCGGGACCGACGCCGATCCGTTCGGCGCGTCGATGAACCCCGGCTTCCTGGCCGCTCTGATGGCCCGCACCGGCCGGTCGATGAACTGCGTCGACCTGCTGACCTGCGCCCCCGCCCTCCCGGGCGAGCCGCCGTTGGTTCTCACCGAGATCCAGGACCAGGAGCATCCGCGGGTGGTGCGGGCCCTGACGTTCCGGGACGACGTGCGGGTGTGGGCGGCGGACGGCGGGGTCCTGATCCTCGGCCGCGGGGTCGCGGGCCGCTGGGAGGTGGCCATCGAGCTCGACGCGGCCGCGCGCGGCCGCGGACTCGGGGCCCAACTCGCCCTGTCCGCACGCCACTTGGTGCCCGACGGCGTGCTGTGGGCGCAGCAGTCGCCGGGCAACGCGCGCAGTGTGCGCACCTTCCAGGCGGCGGGGTTCCGGCCGGTCGGATCGGAGGCGCTGCTGATCGCGCCCCGGTAACGGGTCCAGACCCCACCGCCCGGGACCGTGACTGTTCGAAGTACGGAAACGATCAATTTGCGCCGCACAAAGAGGAGTTCGCGCCATATCCCGATCACCGGATGCTCACGCTCCGCCACTGGGCGATAACTTCATGCTGTCGTCGCCACACCGGGAGCACAGGGCCCCCAGGGACTAGCGGCGCTGGGGCGTACCGGCTGTGACCATCACAACTGAAGCATTCACCGTGCAGCCCTTCACGCGAAGTTGCCACCAGATATGGGACGAGGGTGACCACGTCCTCATCGGGGTCAGTCCGGGAAACAGCTACTTCAGCGCCGGGCGCATCACCGATCTCGTCCGCTGGGCTTCCGCACGGTTCACCCGTATCGACATCGTGTACGCCGACCTCCACGTCGCCGAGCTGTTCGGCGCGCTCGGCTACGACCCGGAGCACGCGGCTCGGCGCGCGCTGAAGGAGGTGAAGGCGGTACGCCGCCGGGTGCTGCGCGGCGTCGAGGAGGCGGACGCACCGGGCACCCAGGTCGGGGTGCACGGGCTCTCGGAGTTCGCCGGGAACCCGGTGTACGAGCTGCTGCACCGCAGGGTGCGGCACTTCCTCGCGACCGACCCGGGCTTCCGCGCCGCCTGTGAGCGGATGGCGGCGCACTTCCTCTCCACCAAGGCCGGCGACCCGGCCGCGAGCGCCGAGCAGCTCTCCGCGTGCCTCGACTACATCAGCGCCGAGCTCCCCTTCTTCCTGGACACCCCGGGCATCCTCGGTGTGCCGTCCTCGGTGTCGTCGTACCACGTGCCGATCCCCCTGACCGACCTCCTGTACGCGAAGGGCGGCGGGCTGCGCGCGTCCCGCAACCAGGCCTACGCCGTGGTGCGCCCGGAAGGAATCCCCGCATGATCCCCGAGTCCGTCCTCGACTTCCCGCTCTCCCGCCGCGGTGACGTCCTGCCCGCCGAGTGCGCCCGGCTGCGCGAGAAGCAGCCGGTGGCCCGGGTACGTACGCTCACCGGTGACGAGGCCTGGCTGGTGAGCAGCCACGCCCTGGCCAAGCAGGTCCTGGAGGACGAGCGGTTCAGTCTCAAGGACACCGCGAACGCCGGGGTCCCGCGCCAGTACGCGCTGACGATCCCGCCCGAGGTCGTCAACAACATGGGCAACATCAACAGCGCGGGGCTGCGCACCGCCGTGATGAAGTCGCTCAGCCCGCGTGCCGACGGCCTGGCCGAGCGGCTGCGCGGGCGGGCCGAGGAATTCGTCGACGCGCTGCTCGCCGAGGGCCCGCCGGCCGACCTGCGGGCCGGGTTCGCCGACCCGTTCTCGGCGGCACTGCACTGCGATGTCATCGGGGTGCCGTTCGCGGACTGGCGCCGGCTCATGTCGGGCCTCGACGTGGCCTTCATGACCAGCGCGCACACCTTCGAGGGCGCCGGGCTCAACTGGTACAAGGATCTCGGCTACATGGTGGAGCGGCTGAACGCGCCGGACGTGCCGCCCGAGAGCCTGCTCGGCCGGCTCGGCGCGCTGCGCGAGGACCGCGAGTCCGCGCACCTCACCGACGAGATGCTGGCCACGGTCGCGGTCTCCCTGTTCGGCGCGGGCGCCGTCTCCACCTCGTCGTTCCTCGTCCTCGCGGTCCTCGCGCTGCTCCAGCGTCCCGAGCTGATCGGATACCTGCGCGAGCACCCCGACCGCATGGGGCGGGCCGTGGAGGAGCTGCTGCGCTGGAATCTGTCGATCGGCGACGGGCTGCCCCGGCTCGCCCTCGAAGACGTACAGCTGGGTGACGTTCTCGTCGAGAAGGGCGAGTTGGTGCTGGTCCTGGTCGAGGGCGCCAACTTCGACCCGGAGGTGTTCGCCGATCCCGAACGGCTCGACCTGGACCGCGAGCACAACCCGCATCTGGCGTTCGGCGCCGGCCGGCACTTCTGCCCGGCCACCGGGCTCGGCCGGCTGCACGCGGAGACGGCGCTCACGGTCCTGGTGGACCGGCTGCCGGGGCTGCGCCTCGCGGTGCCGGCCGAACAGCTGGTCTGGCGTACGGGCTTCATCAAGCGGCTGCCGGAGCGGCTGCCGGTGCTGTGGTGACGCGGAGGTGCCCCGGGGCCGGCGGGCCCCGGGCCACTTCGCCGTCGCTCCCCTGGCCGGCTCAGCGGAAGATGCCGGTGTGGCCGAGCGAGTACCGGCCGGGCTGCGGGTAGACGGCGAGTCCGTGCGGGCCCGAGCCGACCGGGATGCGGGCCAGCTCCTTGCCGGTGGCGGTGTCGATCGCGTACACCTCGGCGTTGTAGCGCCCGGACAGCCACAGCACCTTGCCGTCGGCGGAGACGCCGCCCATGTCGGGGCTGCCGCCGTCGGGCAGTTCCCACTTCTTGGTCAGCTTGTTCTTGGTGAAGTCGAAGATGGAGATGGTGCCCTCGCCCCGGTTGGAGATGTACATCTCCTTGGAGTCGCGGCTGATGTAGAGGCCGTGGCAGCCCTTGCCGGTGGGCAGCAGCGTCGGCTTGCTGAACGTGTCGCCGTCCAGGACCCACATGCCGTGCGCCATCATGTCGGCGACGTAGAACGTCTTGCCGTCGGGCGACATCTTCACGTCCTGCGGCATCGCCCCGTCGAAGGGGAGCTTCTGCTGTCCGACGATCTTCATCTTCTCGGTGTCGACCTTGAGGAGTTCGCCGGAGAACTCGCAGGAGACGATGAAGTACCGGCCGTCCATGGAGAAGTCCGCGTGGTTGACGCCCGCGCAGGTCACCGGGACGGTCTTGACGCGGTTCATGGTGACCGGGTCGCGGAAGACGAGCTCGCGGTCCATCGAGGCCATGACGATGGCGTACTTGCCGTTGGGCGTGAAGTAGAGGTTGTACGGGTCGGAGACCTGGACGGTGCGTCCGGTCTTGCCGGTCGCCGGGTCGATGGCGGTGAGCGAGTCCCCGAGGTCGTTGTTGACCCAGAGCGTCTTCATGTCCCAGGACGGCACGACGTGCTGCGGCTGGTGGCCGACCGGAATCGTCTCGATCACCTTGTACGTGGCCGGGTCGATCACGGAGACCGTGTTGGAGTTGGTGTTGGGCACGTACACGCGCGGCAGGAAGTTCTTCACCGCGGGCTGCAAGGCGTTGGGGCGGTCCGCCGCGTAGGCGTCCTTGGGGTCGAGGACGGGTGGCATCCCCGGCAGGCCCTGCGGCACAGTCTTCTTGACGACGGCGGGGGGCGGGACCGCGGCCTTGGAGCCGATCGCCTCGTCCTTGTGGTCGGAGCCCGATCCGCAGCCCGCGAGGGCCGCGAGCAGGGCGGCCGCGGAGAGCAGCGCGGTGGTCGTCTTCGTTACGGTCGGCATCAGGTCAGCAGCTCCGTGGTCGTGACCGCGCGCAGTCGGCGGCGTTCCAGTTCGGCGAGGAGGACGGGCAGCGCGGCGACCGTGTCCGCATAGCCGAAGTGCAGGCTCACCACCGATCCGTTGCGGATCTGCCCGGTGACGTTGCGGGTCACGGCCGAGGCGCCGGGCGAGGTGAAGTCGAGGGAGTCGACGTCGTACGACAGGACGTGCGGGTACCCCGCGCGCCGGGCCAATTTCTGAACGAGCGGCGTCGCGTACTGGGTACGGGAGGGCCTGAACCAGGTTCCGATGGAGCCGGTGAGGCGGCGCAGCCGGTCCGCGCAGCCGGTGATCTCGGCGTAGGCCTCCGACTCGTCCATGGCGGAGATATCGGTGTGGTGCAGGGTGTGGTTGCCCAGTTCGTGGCCGCCGTCCAGGATGCGGCGGGCCATCGCGGGCTGCTCGTCGAGCCAGGTGCCGACGGCGAGCACGGTGACGCGGGCGCCGGCTTTCTCGGCCTCGCCCAGCAGGGTGGTGGCGATCTTCGGATCGCCCTGGCCGTGGAAGGTGAGCGCGACCTGGGGGCGGCCCGGGGGTCCGCTGCTGATCTGGACCGGCTGGCCGGGGAAGGAACGGGGGGCCGGCGCGGGGCGGGGCGCCTGGGGGTGGGCGGCGGCCGCCGCGGAGGCGGACGGCGGCGTCGGGGAGCCGGCCGGCCGGTGGCCGTCCCGGTCGTCCGAACAGCCTGCCGTCAGCGCCCCCGCGATGGCCGCGCCCGCCCCGGCGCGCAGGGCGCTGCGGCGGTCGACCGCACGGGGTGAGGGATTCAGCACATGGACATTTAAGTGCGCCGAAGGGTGATTTGTAATGATTGACCCATTTCAGGACCTTTGCGGGTCGCGCTCGGCGGGGCTCGGAGGGTGGCACACCGCTCGATGAATCACTCATCGGCCCCGATATTTATTCATGCTTTAGAAGGTACGTGGTCTAGCTCACCTACGATTCACAGCTAAACTGTGGTGGTTCATGACGGTATGTCCGACAAGGGGCTTTTGATGATGGGCCGCCCATCTGTCATAGTCGGAGCCACGACCCCCATTGACCCGGGCCAGGTCGTCTTCAGTCGCCGTGGATCACACCCCCCCAGATCCACGGCGCTCCTCAGAAGCCCCCGCGGCGCCGCACCCGGCAGCCAGGGGGCTTCTGCGATGTCAGAGCGGCGGCGGCCTGTAGGGCGAAGTCGGCGGCCGGCGACCCGCGGGGCGATGTCGGCGGCCGGCCGCCCGCGGGGCGAATCAGCGGTCGGCGACCCGCATCTCGAACCAGGTGGTCTTGCCGCGCGGCAGCAGATCCACGCCCCAGCGGTCCGAGAGCTTGTCGACCAGGAAGAGACCGCGGCCGCTGACGTCGAGCTCGTGCACCGGCATCAGACAGGGGAGCCCGCGCGAGGGGTCGCGGACCTCGATACGGATCCAGCCCCGGCGGCGCAGCATGCGCAGACCGAAGACCCGGGCCCCCGTGTGGCGCACCGCGTTGCCGACGAGTTCGGAGACCAGGAGCACCGCGTGCTCGGCGAGCGTCGGCGAGAGCGCCCACTGGCGCAGGACCACGGACTGGGTGATCCGCCGCGCGGTCGCCGCCGACTCCGGGCGCGACGCCAGACGCACCTCGCCCTCCGTCGGATTACCGAACAACTCCAGCGCTTTCAGCGCCAGTTCGTCGTCGGCGGACGGCATCCATCGCGCCGCGGTCGCACTGACGCGCTGCGCCGGTTGCTCCACACCCTCCAGCCCCGCCATGCCACCATCATGGCGGCCCGGGCCGGACTCCGGGGCCGTTCCGAAGGAATCGCGCCCCCGGAACCTGACATTCCGGGGACGCGGTTTGGCATATGACGGGGGCAGAACGGGGCTCGTCTCACCCCCTCTGAGCTGCGATGACGTACTGCGTTTACTTGATCACCAAGCGTTCCGGAGGGGTTTTCCTTAAGGTTGCCTTAAGGCTGTGCTAATCCCCCCACAGGGTGTACACACTGCCCTCACATGTACAGGCCGCGTTGACGGGGCCCCTCAACTCCGGTGCACTCAGAGGAACTTGGCCTTGCCCGGGCCGTCCTCGACGAAGCTGCGCATGCCCCGCTCGCGGTCCTCGGTGGCGAACAGGCCCGCGAACCAGTTGCGTTCGATGGCCAGACCGGTGTCGAGGTCGGTCTCCAGACCCGCGTCGATCGACTCCTTGGCCGCGCGCAGCGCGATCGCCGGGCCCTTGGCGAGCCGCGCGGCATAGGCCAGGGCGTGCTCGTACACCTCGGCCGCCGGCACCACCTGGTCGACCAGGCCGATCGCGAGCGCCTCGTCCGCCGTCACCTGGCGTCCGGTGAAGATGAGGTCCTTGGCCCTGGACGGGCCCACCAGGCGGGCCAGGCGCTGGGTGCCGCCGGCGCCCGGGATCAGGCCGAGCAGGATCTCGGGCTGGCCGAGCTTGGCGTTGTCACCGGCGATGCGGATGTCCGCGCAGAGCGCCAACTCGCAGCCACCGCCGAGCGCGTAGCCCGTGACGGCCGCGACGACGGGCTTGGGGATCTTGGCTACGGCGGTGAAGGACTCCTGGAGCGCACGGCCGCGTACGACCATGGCGGCGTGGTCCATGGCCTGCATCTCCTTGATGTCCGCGCCGGCCGCGAACAGCTTCTCCCCGCCGTACAGGACCACGGCCCGCACGTCCTCGCGGCGGGCCGCCTCCTCGGCCAGCTCGCGCAGCCCGTCCTGGGTCGCGACGTCGAGCGCGTTCATCGGAGGCCGGTTCAGACGGATGGTGCCGACGCCTTCGGAAACTTCGAGGTTCACAGTCATGCAGGCAGGTTAACGCTCACTAACGGCGAGGGACCCGGTGCCGTTACTCACAGCGCCGGGTCCCTCGGGGTTCGTCAGCCCTACTTGGTCCACTCCGACCAGGACAGGTTCCAGCCGTTGAGCCCGTTGTCGGGCTGGATGACCTTGTCCTTGGAGTTCTTCACGACGACCACGTCGCCGATGAGGGAGCTGTTGTAGAACCAGGCCGCCGGCGTGGACGGGTCGCCCGCGCCCCGCGCGTCCCGCAGACCGACGCAGCCGTGGCTGGTGTTGGCCGACCCGAACACCGAGGGGGCGCCCCAGTAGTTGCCGTGGATGAAGGTGCCCGAGCTGGACAGGCGCATCGCGTGCGGCACGTCCTTGATGTCGTACTCGCCGCCGAAGCCGACGGTGGCGCCGTTCATCCGCGTCACCTCGTACTTCTCGCTGATGACCATCTGGCCGTTGTACGTGGTGTTCTGCGGCGAGCCCGCGCTGATCGGGATGGTCTTCACGACCTTGCCGTCGCGCTCGACCTTCATGGTGTGGGCGCTCGCGTCGACCGTGGAGACCTGGGAGCGGCCGATGGTGAAGTGGATGGTGCGGGTCTGCTTGCCGTAGACCCCGGGCCGGCCCTCGACGCCGTCCAGGTTCATCTTCACGGTGACCTTGGTGCCGGGCGCCCAGTAGTTCTCGGGCCGGAAGTCGAGGCGGTCGTTGCCGAACCAGTGGCCCTCGACCGGGACGGACGGCTCGGCGGTCACGGTGATCGCCTTCTCGACCGCGTCCGGGTTGGTGATGCCCCGGCTGAAGTTGAGCGAGACCGGCATGCCGACGCCGACGGTGGAGCCGTCCTCGGGCACGTACTGCCCGATGAAGGTGTTCGTCGGGACGAGGGTGGTGAACGTGGTGTCCTTGGCGGACTCACGGCCCTTGGCATCCTTGGCGACCGCGTGGACCTTGTACTGCGTCGCGGAGGCGAGGTGCTGGTCGGGAACCCAGCCGACACCGTCCGCGGATATCTTGCCCGCGACCGGATTGCCCTTGCTGTCGGCGACCGTGACCGCGGACAGCTTGCCGTTGCCGGCGGATATCTTCAGCGCGCCGTTGGTGGCGACGTCCTTGGCGTTGTCCGCCGGGACGATGGTGACCACGGCCTCCGACGCCTTGGTGTCCTCGCCGCCGCCCCCCGGCTTCGACTTGGCGCTCCCCGAACCGTCGCCCCCGCCACACGCGGTGACCAGAAGCAGCAACGCGCCGAACATGAGGGCCAGAAGTGCGCTGCCCCGGCGCCCGCGCCGTCCGGCCATGGCCGGAGCGCCCGAAATTGGCTGCCCGTTCAAGACTGTTTCTCCCCTCGCGCGGCGTGGCCCCGCCACCGCCCGCACTCACTCACCCCCGCGCACGTCCACGCGCACGCACCGCGTCAGACAATCACACCGAACGGGCCTCCGACCTCCCCTGCCATGTCACCGTTCAGTCCCAAGTTTTCCTGGCACTCATCGGTGAAACACAGAAACCGTCCCCGGTTGGCGGGCCGGGAACGGTCGTGCGCCGTGCAATGGGTGGGGTGCCGGGAAAACGCCGGGGAATGACGCGGCGGGGCCTGCCCGATCGCGGAGCCCGGTCAGGAGAGCGCGGAGCCCGCCTTCCACTTCGCCCAGTCCATGTTCCAACCGCCGAGCCCGTTGTCCGGAGCGACCAGCCGGTCATGGGAGTTGACGACCTCGACGATGTCGCCGATGAGGGTGCGGTCGAAGAACCAGCCGGCCGGGGTGTCCGAGCTGCCGCCCTTCACATCGCGCAGCCCCACACAGCCGTGGCTGGTGTTGGTGGTGCCGAACGTGCTGGAGGAGGCCCAGTAGTTGCCGTGCAGGAAGGTGCCGGTGTTGGTGAGCCGGATGGCGTGCGGCACATCGGGGATGTCGTACTCGCCGCCGAAGCCGACGGTCTGGCTGTTCATCCGCGTCACGTCGTACATCTCCGTGACCACCATCTTGCCGTTGTACGTGGTGTTCTTCGGCGAGCCCGCCGAGACCGGCAGGGTGGACACCAGCTCGCCGCCGCGCCGCACCTCCATGGTGTGGGCCTCGGCGTCCACCAGGGACTCCTGGGCCCGGCCCACGGTGAAGCCGACCGTCTTGTCCTGGATGCCGTACACACCGGGCGCCGCGACGACATCGCGCAGGTGCATGTCGACGGTCACCTTGGTGCCGGGCGTCCAGTACTTCTCGGGCCGGAAGTCGAGCCGGTCCTTGCCGAACCAGTGGCCCTTCACCTGCACCGGGGGCTGCGAGGTGATCCTGATGGCGCGCTCCACGGCGGCCCTGTCCTTGATCGCCTGGTTGAAGTTGAAGGAGACGATCATGCCGATGCCCACCGTGGAGCGGTTCTCGGGCTTGAAGTAGCCGATGAACCGGTGCTCGGGCACGAAGGTGGTGAACGTGGTGTGGCGGGCCTGGCGGCGGCCGTGGCCGTCGAGCGCCACGGAGTCCACCGTGTAGAGCGCGGCCAGTTGCAGCGCCCCCGCGTTGGGCGTCCACGTCAGACCGTCCTCGGAGATTCTGCCCGGCACCTCCTCGGGCTGGGCGTCCTCCGTCTTCATCACCTTGACCCGCTCCAGGCGCCCGCCCGGCACCCGCACCTCCACCTTCTGGTCCGCCATGACTCCCTTGGCCCCGTCGTCCGGGGACACCAGGATGGCCTCCTGCGGAGTCAACGGCTTGCCGCCGATGTCACCGATGTCCAGGGTGCCGCCCGAGCACCCGGTCAGCGCGGTCACCAGGACCGCCGTCAGTCCTGCCCATGCCAGGGCGGCGGCCGCGCCCGCCCCTGCCCGCTTCAGTACGTCTCTCACGACCGGCCCAACGACCGCGCCCCGCCGGGGGAAACGTGAGTACGAGGGCTGTTGCGGGAAGAACAAGGGGAAGGACACGCACGGGGAGCCGCGGCCGGGACGCCGCGGCTGCCCTGTGCCGAGCCGCAGGAGGCCGTCAGGTGTCGAGCGCAGCCGAGCAGGAGGCAGTGCGGGGTGCCGCCGGGAGCGCGCCCGATATCGAGGGCGCGCCCGCCCGGGAAGGGCGCCGCAGGGTGCATGGCCACCGGGGTGAACCGGGGGCTCTGCGCCCCCCTGTCTGGCCGGGCGCCCCCACCCCGCTCGGGGCCCGCTTCCGGGTCGGCCCCGACGGGGTGGCGGGCACCAACTTCGCGCTGTGGGCGGGCGGCGCCGAAGCGGTCGAGCTGTGCCTGTTCGACCCGGCGGGCACCGAGACCCGGCTCGCGCTGAGCGAGCTGACCCATGGGATCTGGCACGGCTTCGTACCGGGCGTGCGGCCGGGCCAGCGCTACGGGTTCCGCGTCCACGGCCGCTGGGACCCGTGGACGGGGGCCCGCTGGAACCCGGCGAAGCTGCTGCTCGACCCGTACGCGCGGGCCGTCGACGGCGACTTCGTGCTGCCGCCCGAGGTGTACGGGCATGTGCGCGACTGGCCGCAGCAGCAGGTCGCCGACACCGTGCGCGACGACCGGGACTCGGCGCCGCACGTCCCCAAGGGCGTGGTCGTGCAGGACGACGACGACTGGGCCGACGACCACCGGCCCAAGACGCCCTGGTCGGACTCGGTCATCTACGAGCTGCACGTACGCGGCTTCACCCGCCGCCACCCGGGGGTACCCGAGCATCTGCGCGGCACCTACGCGGGGCTCGCCCATCCGGCCGCGATCGACCATCTGGTGCGGCTCGGTGTGACCGCCGTCGAGCTGCTCCCGGTGCACCAGTTCGCCCACGAGGACCATCTGCTGCGGCGGGGCTTGCGCAACTACTGGGGCTACAACTCGATCGGGTACTTCGCGCCGCACGCCGCGTACTCGGCGAGCGGCAGCACCGGGCAGCAGGTCGGCGAGTTCAAGCGGATGGTGCGCGCGCTGCACGCCGCCGGCATCGAGGTCATCCTCGACGTGGTCTACAACCACACCGCGGAGGCCTCGGAGCTGGGGCCGATGCTGTCCCTGCGCGGCATCGACAACCGCGGCTACTACCGCCTCCAGGCCGACGCCCGCCGTTACGCCGACTACACGGGGTGCGGCAACACCCTCCATGTGGTCCAGCCCCATGTGCTGCGGCTGATCACCGACTCGCTGCGCTACTGGGTGACCGAGATGGGTGTGGACGGCTTCCGCTTCGATCTGGCGGCGGCGCTCGCCCGCTCGATGCACGACGTCGACATGCTCTCCCCGTTCCTCGCCGTGATCGCCCAGGACCCGGTCCTTCGGCGCGTGAAACTGATCGCCGAGCCGTGGGACGTGGGCGACGGCGGCTACCAGGTCGGCTCGTTCCCCCCGCTGTGGACGGAGTGGAACGACCGCTACCGCGATGCCGTACGCGACTTCTGGCGCGGCGCGCTGCCCGATGTGCGCGACCTCGGCTACCGGCTCTCGGGCTCCAGCGACCTGTACGCCTGGGGCGGCCGCCGGCCGTACGCGTCGATCAACTTCATCACCGCGCACGACGGTTTCACCCTGCGCGACCTGGTCTCGTACGAGCGCAAGCACAACGAGGGCAACGGCGAGGGCAACCGGGACGGCACCGACGACAACCGCGCCTGGAACTGCGGGACGGAGGGCGAGACCGACGACCCCGGCATCAACGCGCTCCGCCGCCGCCAGCTGCGGAACCTGCTCACCACGCTGCTGGTCTCGACGGGTGTGCCGATGCTCGTCGCGGGCGACGAGATGGGCCGCACCCAGGGCGGCAACAACAACGCGTACTGCCAGGACGGCGAGGTGAGCTGGGTCGACTGGTCGCTCCTCGACCAGCCGGGCTCGCGCCGGCTGCTCGAACTGACCGCACGGCTGGTCGAGTTGAGGCACCGGCACCCGGTGCTGCGCCGCCGGGCCTTCTTCTCGGGCCGGGCGCAGGGCGCGGACGGGCTGCGGGATCTGGCCTGGTTCACGGCGCGGGGCGAGGAGATGACGGAGCGGGACTGGTACGCGCCGGCCGCCACTCTCGGCCTGTACCTCTCCGGCCGCGACATTCCCGGGCGCGACGCCCGGGGCGCCCCGGTGACCGACGACAGCTTCCTGATCCTGCTGCACTCCGGTGACCGCCCGGAGAGCTGTGTGCTGCCGGGGCCGCCGTGGGCCGCGTCGTACGAGGTGGTCGTGGACACCTCGGAGGAGGAACAGGCGGCGCCGCCGGGCCGGGTGCACCCGGGCGGCACTACGGTGACCCTGCCGGGCCGGTCGGTGCTGGTCCTGAAGGTGGCGGAGTAGGGCCCGCGGGCCACGCGGTGGCTAGCCGAGGATCTTGCGGTCGTACGCCACCGCGACCGCGGCGGCGCGGTCCTTGACGCCCAACTTGCCGTAGATGTGCGTGAGATGGGTCTTCACCGTGGCCTCGCTGATGAACAGGGCGCGGGCGATCTCCCGGTTGGAGGTGCCCTTCGCGACCAGTTCGAGGACCTCGCGCTCACGCCCCGAAAGCGGCTCGCCCGCGGGCACGGCAGGCGTGCGCACCGCTGTGACCAGGCGCGAGGCGACGGCGGGCGAGAGCACCGTGCGGCCCGCGGCGGCGGCCCTGACCGCGGTGAACAGCTCCTCGCGCGGGGCGTCCTTGAGCAGATAGCCGGTGGCGCCCGCCTCGATCGCGGGCAGCGTGTCGGAGTCGGTGTCGTACGTGGTGAGGACGAGGACCTTGGAGCGAAGCCCGCGCCGGGTGAGCTCGGCGATCGCGGCCACTCCCCCTCCGCCCGGCATCCGCAGGTCCATCAGGACGACGTCCGGGTCGAGTCGCTGCGCGAGGTCGACGCCCTCGACGCCGTCGCAGGCCTCACCGAGGACCTCGAAGCCGTCGGCGGAGGCGAACATGCCGCGCAGACCGTCCCGCACTACGGGGTGGTCGTCGCAGATCAGGAGGGTGATGGCGGCGTCAGTGGTCATGGGGGACCAACGGTACGCGGGCCGAGACGGCGGTGCCATGGCCGGGCTCCGATTCCACCACGACGCTGCCCGCGATGCGTTCGGCGCGGGCCCGCATGCCGTCGAGGCCGAAGCCGCCGGAGCCGGAGCGGGCCGGCAGGGCGAGCGGGTCGAAGCCCCGGCCGTCGTCGCGTACATCGAGCAAGACCTCGTCGCCCATGAAGGAGAGGGTGACGCCGATGCGGGAGGCGTGGGCGTGGCGGCTGGTGTTGGCGAGGGCCTCCTGGGCGATGCGGAGCAGGGTGGCCTCGATCTCGTCGTGGAGCTGAACCGCGGTACCGGTCACGGTGAAGTCGGCGCGCACCGCGTGCCGGGCGCCCCATTCGGCGACGGTCTTCTTCAACGCCTCGTGCAGGACGTCGTGTTCGAGGTCGAGGGGGCTGAGGTTCTGCACCGAGCGCCGGGCCTCGCCGAGGCTGTGCCGGGCCAGTGCCTGGGCGCTGGCGAGGTGGTCGCGTACGAGGGCGGGGTCGGTACTGCTCGTGACCACCTGGAGCTGGGCGATGATCCCGGTCAGGCCCTGCGCGATGGTGTCGTGGATCTCGGCGGCGAGCCGGCGGCGCTCGTCGGCGACGCCCGCTTCCCGTGCCTGGAGCAGGAGTTGGGCGTGGAGGGCGGCGTTCTCGTCGAGGGCCTGCTGGAGGCGGGCGTTGGTGGTCTCCAGCTCGGCGATGGTCGCGGTCTGCACCCGGGCCCGTTCGTCCTCCTGCGCGGCGAGGTGGCTGAACACCGTGAGCAGGACGCAGTTGATCGCGAGTACGGCGCCGAACACCACCCACCCCATGGACCCGTCGGGAGGCAGGCCGCCCGATTGCGAGCCGGCCATGATGACGGCGGTCGCGAACAGGCCGACCCGCACCAGGCGCCGGGGCAGCACCGCCTGGGCGCCGAAGTAGCCGCAGACGGCGAAGAAGGCGAAGAACGGGTTGAGCCAGGTGAGCGCGAAGGCGAGGCCCCAGCGCAGGAAGTAGTAGACGGCTCCGGCGGCGGACGGGCCCGGCCGGGCGCGGCGCACCCGGTCCCAGCAGAGCTGGAGCAGCAGGGCCGCGCCGACCAGACCGAGGGCGGTCCAGCGGGTACCGGCGCTCATCAGCAGGTCGGCGGTGGCGGTGGCGGCGAGGCAGCCGACGAAGAGCAGCCCGTAGGGGCCCCAGCGGTGGAAGGTCTCCCAGCGTTCCTCCACCGGGTCCCGCTTCACCTCGTGCACCCCGTCGCTCATGGCCCCAGTGTCGTCCACGCCGAAGCCGCGGGGGGCACCGCCCCAGCGGGCCACCGCGGTCATTCCCACCGGAACCAACGGGTCGCGGCCGCCGAGAGCAGCACCGTCCACAGGGCGAGGACGCCGAGGTGGTCCCAGCCGGGCCAGTGGCCGGCCGCGGCCTCGGTGAGGGCCTGGGCGGCGGCGCCGAAGGGCAGCAGCTCCACGACGCGGGCCAGCGTGTCGGGCATCGCCTGGACGGGCAGCCAGACACCCGCGCTGAACATCATCGGGAAGAACACCGCGGAGCCGATGGCGTTGGCGATCTTGGAGGTGCGGGAGAGCGCGGAGATCAGGGCGCCCAGGGCGAGCGCGCTCAGGACGGCGAGCAGCAGCGCGAGGGCGTATCCGGGGAGCTGGTGCGGCAGCGCCACGCCGAAGGCGATCCTGCCGACGGCGAGCGAGAGGACGGCGGAGACCAGAGCGGCCGCGCCATGCAGCCCCACCTGCGCGCCGAGCACGGCGGAGGGGCGTACGGGGGTGGCCGACATCCGGCGCAGGATGCCGCGTTCGCGGTATCCGGTGATGACGGGCGGCATGGCCTGAAGGCCCGCCATGATCATGGAGAGGAGTACGGCGACGGGTACGTAGGCGTCGACGAAGCGGATGCCGCCGAGCGCCTTGTCGGGGTCGCGGAAGCCCGGGATCGAGCCGAGCACCACCAGCAGGACGGTCGGGAAGACCATGATCCAGAAGAGTCCGGCGGGCTCCCGGCGGAAGAGCGTGGCCTCGGTCTTCAGTACGGCGACGGCGGCCGGACGGGAGGCGCGGGCGGCGCGGGCGGCGCGGTCCGGGCGCGGCGGGATGAGGGTGCTGGTCATGCCGAGGCCTCCGTCAGGTCCAGGAACGCGTCGTCGAGGGTGGCCTCGGAGACACGGAGTTGATGGGCGGTGATGTGGTGCCGGGCGAGCAGGGTGATCACGGCGTTGACGGTCTCGTCGGTGCCGTGGATGGTCACCCGGCCGTGCTTCTCCTCCACGGCCGCGGCCTGCGGCAGCTCGCTGAGGGCGAGGCCGTCGAGGGGGGCGGAGGGGGTGAACGAGATGACGGTGGAGCCCGCCGCACGCCGGATCAGTCCGGAGGGCGTGTCCAGAGCGGCGACCCGCCCCTTGTCGATGACGGCGACCCGGTCGCAGAGGCGTTGCGCCTCCTCCATGAAGTGCGTGACGAGCAGGACGGTGACCCCGCCGGCGCGTACGTCCTCGATCAGTTTCCAGGTGTCGCGGCGGGCCCGCGGGTCGAGCCCTGTGGTGAGTTCGTCGAGGACGACCACGCGCGGATTGCCGATGAGGGCGAGCGCGATGGACAGGCGCTGCTTCTGGCCGCCGGACAGTTTGGCGAAGCGGGTGGTCAGCTTCTCGGTGAGGCCGAGGCGTTCGGCGAGCGGGCGCCAGTCGGCCGGGTCCGGGTAGAAAGCGGCGTACAGCTCAAGGGCCTCGCGCACGGTGAGCTTGGGCTGGAGCTCGCTCTCCTGGAGCTGGGCGCCGAGGACCCGGGTCACCTCGTCGTGGTCGGCGACCGGGTCGTACCCGGCCACCCGGATCGTCCCGGCGTCCGGAACGCGGAGCCCCTCGACGCATTCGACGGTGGTGGTCTTGCCGGCGCCGTTGGGGCCGAGGATCCCGAAGATCTCGCCCTCCTCGACGGTGAAGCTGACGCCGTCGACGGCGGGCCTGCGGCCGTACGCCTTGCGCACCGCGTTGACTTCGATGATTGCCATGCCTTGAGAATCCCGGCCGGCGGGGGTCCGCCACATCGCCCATCGCGCTCGATGCGGTATCAACCGATCGGTTGATCGGCGGTACGACTTCGCGGGCGCGGGCTCGCGGCGCGGGCTCGCGGCACCACCTCGCAGCGCGGGCTCGCGGCGTCACCTCGCGGCGGGCGAGTGGCTCATGGGGCCTTTGCCCCGGGCCCGCTCCGCGGCGCGCGAGCGGTCCTAGGGCCTGTCTTCAAAGGCTGTTGATGGGGCATCATATGATGCGTGGTGCGGCGACATGAGCTCTCGGACGAAGAGTGGGACGTTCTGTCGGGGCTGCTTCCTCGGACGGACACGGGGCGGCCCCGGCGGGACGACCGGGTGGTGCTCAACGGGATCGTGTGGAAGCTGCGGACCGGTTCGGCCTGGCGTGATGTGCCGGAGAGATACGGGTCTTGGCGGACGCTGTACACACGTTTCCGCAGGTGGGCGCTCGATGGCACGTTCACGCGGATGCTTGAGGCCGTTCAGGCCCAGAAGGATGCGGCTGGGGACGTTGACTGGCTGGTATCGGTGGACTCCACGATCACCCGCGCTCACCAGCACGCGGCCGGCGCCCGTAAAAAAGGGCAGGCCCCGCGGAAACGGCACGCGCTCACGCCCTCGGACGATCCCGTGGCGGACTGACGACCAAGATTCACCTCGCCTGCGACGGCCGCGGGCGTCCGCTCGGATTTGTCATCACAGGCGGCAACATCAACGACTGCACGCAGTTCGAGCAGGTCCTCGCGAAGATCAGGGTTCGCCGTCCAGGCCCAGGCCGACCTCGCAACCGGCCCGATCATCTCCTGGGCGACAAGGGATACAGCAGTCGATCCATACGCAACTACCTGCGAAAACATGGTATCCCGCACACCATCCCTGAACGGTCGGACCAGCAGGCGAACCGTCGCCGTCGTGGCAGCAACGGCGGCAGGCCACCCGCTTTCGACAAGGAGCGCTACAAACAGCGCAACGTCGTCGAACGCTGCTTCAACGCGTTAAAGCAGTATCGGGCCATCGCTACCCGCTACGACAAAACCCGCGAATCCTACGAAGCGGCACTCACCATCGCGTCACTCCTCATGTGGATCTGACCCTTTGAAGACAGGCCCTAGGACCAGCGGACCAGCGGGACCCGGCCGAAACTCAGTGGGCACTGTCGGTGCCCGTCCGTAGGCTCAGCTCTGATGTCCGAAACACATGCAGCTACCAAGGACCAGTCGGCCACCCGCTCGCTCCTGAGACTCTGGCCGTACGTACGCCCCGTACGAACACGCCTGCTCAGCGCGGCAGGTGTGGCGATCGTCGCCTCCTGCCTCGGTCTGGTGATCCCGCTCGTCCTGAAGTGGATCGTCGACGGGCCGATCGCCGGGCACGACCCCGGCGGGGTGTGGCTCGGCGCGCTCTACCTGCTGCTGCTCGGGCTCGCCGAGGCGGCGCTCTTCGGGTTGCGGCGCTGGCTGGTGGCGCGGCCGCTCGCACGGGTCGAGGCCGACATGCGGGCCGATCTGTACCGGCACGTGCAGCGCCTCCCGGTCTCCTTCCACGACCGGTGGGCATCGGGTCAGCTCCTGTCGCGCGGCACCACGGACCTCATGCTGCTGCGGATGTTCCTGGCGTTCCCGCTGACCTTCCTCGCCGTCAACGGGGTGACGATCCTGGCCGGGTTCGCGATCCTGCTCTCCCAGCAGTGGAGCCTCGGCCTCGTGCTGCTGGTGCCGGTGATCCCGCTGGTGGTCATCTGCTCGCTCTTCGAGACCCGTTACTCGCTGGTCGCCCGCAAGGCCCAGGACCAGGTGGGCGATCTCACGACGGTCGTCGAGGAGAGCGTGCTCGGCATCCGCATCATCAAGGGGTTCGGGCAACACCGCAGCCAAGCGGTGGCGTTCCGCGAACTCGCCGGCCGGCTGCGCGGCACCGAGCTCGCCAAGGCCCGGCTGCTGGCCGGGATCTGGGGCCTGATCACCACCATCCCCGAACTGGCCATCGGCGCGGCGCTGGTGCTCGGCACGGTGCAGGTGGCCGACGGGGACTTGTCGGCAGGGACGCTGGTGGCGTTCCTGTCCACGGCGCTTGCCCTGCGGTGGCCGGTGGAGTCGATCGGGTTCCTGCTGGCGATGAGCCAGGAGTCCGCGACGGCGACATCGCGGTTCTTCGAGGCGATGGACGCGCAGGAGGAGGCGCAGGCGCCGGGCGCCTCCACGGGCCACCCCCAAGGGGCTCCGCCCCTCGGCCCCGGGCCCGCCGGCCCCGCACCGGATCTCGGCCTCCGCCACACCGGGGTGGCGCGGGATCCCGGTCCCGTGCCGGGCTGCGGCCCCGCTCCTGTGGCGGCCTCCGATGCCGCTTCGTCCGCGGACCGTGCACCAGGGGCCGACCGTGCGGCACCCCGCGCCGAGGCCGATGCCCCGGGGGCCGAGACGATCGTGGCGGACGGGATCAGGTTCGACTCCGTGGTGTTCCGGTATCCCGACGCGGCCGAGGGCAGCGAACCCGTGCTCAACGGGGTCGACCTGCACATCCGGCCCGGCGAGACCATGGCTCTGGTCGGGGGCACCGGGTCCGGGAAGACCACGCTCACCGCGCTCGTGCCGCGGCTCTACGACGTCAGCGGCGGGCGGATCACGCTCGACGGGGAGGACATCGCCGCGATGTCCCGGGACCGGCTGCGCGGGCTTGTCTCCGTGGCGTTCGAGGAGCCCACGCTCTTCTCGGCCTCGGTGGGCGACAACGTCCTGATGGGCGGCGGGAGTTCGCGGGATCTGGAGCGCGCTCTCGACATCGCGCAGGCGCAGTTCGTGGCGCGGCTGCCGCACGGCGTGGACACACAGGTCGGTGAGCAGGGCCTGAGTCTGTCGGGCGGGCAGCGGCAGCGGCTCGCGCTGGCGCGGGCCGTCGTGGGGCGGCCGAGGTTCCTGATCCTCGACGACCCGCTCTCCGCGCTCGACGTCCACACGGAGGCGCTGGTGGAGGCGGCGCTGCGGCGGGTGCTCCAGGACACCACCGCGCTGGTCGTCGCGCACCGCCCCTCGACGGTGATGCTCGCCGACCGGGTGGCGCTCCTGTCGGAGGGCCGGATCACGGCCGTCGGCACGCACCAGGAGCTGCTGCGCACCAACGCCGCCTACGCCTGGCTGATGTCGGGCGCCGGCGACCATCACGACGACGAGCGGGAGGACGGGCGATGACCACCACGGTCGGGCAGGAAGCGGCCACCGACGACGAGAGGGTGGCCGGGCCGGACATCCGGCACATCGATCCGTTCGACCGCGACGAGCTGCCCGCGCCGCCCGGGGCGACGGGCGCGCTGCTGCGGTCCCTGCTGCGGCCGTTGCGCGCCCGCGTGGTGTTCGCGACGCTGATGCTCGTGGTGCAGCAGGCCGCGGCGCAGGCGGGCCCACTGCTCGTGGCGTACGCCATCGACCGGGGCGTACCGGCGTTCCGCGCGCACGACTACGGGCCGCTCGTCGCCGTGGGCGCCGGCTACCTGGTGTGCTCGCTGGCCTCCGGGTTCTTCCAGTACGCCTTCATCCAGACCTCCGCGCGGGTCAACCAGAACGTCCTGCTCGATCTGCGCGGCCGGATCTTCCGGCACGCCCAGGCGCTGAGTGTGGACTTCCACGAGCGGTACACATCGGGCCGGCTCATCTCGCGTTCCACCACGGACGTGGAGTCGCTGCGCGAGCTGCTGAGCGAGGGCCTGCAGGAGCTGATCGCGGTGATCCTCTCGTCGCTCTACATCTGCGCCATGCTGCTCTGGCTGGACTGGGGCATCGGCGCGCTCGCCGTCGCCTCCTATCTTCCGCTGCACTTCCTGATCCGCTCCTATCAGCGCAGGGCCGGGGCCATCTACGGGGCGCGGTCCACGGCGATCGCTGCGGTGATCGTCAAGTTCGCGGAGACCCTCAACGGCATCCGGCCGGTGCAGGCGTTCCGGCGCGAGCGCGCCAACGACGCCGAGTTCCAGGAGCTGAACCGGCGCCACGAGCGCAGGAACGGCGACGCGCTCCTGGAGATGGCGCGCTATGTGGTGGGCTCCCGGCTCGTCGCCAACATCGCGGTCGCCGCGATGGTGCTGTGGGGTGCGACCCGCGTCGCCAACGGCACCCTCGCCCTGGGTGTGCTGGCCGCCGCGGTCCTGTACATGCGTCGCCTGTACGACCCCATCGACCGGCTCGGGATGTTCCTCAACTCCTACCAGTCGGCCGCCGCCTCCCTGGAGAAGGTGGCCGGGCTGCTCGCCCAGGTCCCGTCCGTCCCGGAGCCCGCCGACCCGATCCCCCTGCCCGAGACCCGGAATGAACTCCCGGGCCGCCGCGTCGACTTCGAGCAGGTCAGCTTCGCGTACCGGACCGGCGGCGAGGTGCTTCCGCGCTTCGACCTGACCATCCCCGCGGGCCAGACCGTGGCGGTGGTCGGCTCGACGGGTGCGGGCAAGTCCACCCTCGCCAAGCTCCTGGCCCGCTTCTACGACCCCTCCCCCGGCGCCCCGGCCGACGCCGGGCGGCGCGGGACCCCGGCGGGCCGCGTACTGCTCGACGGTACGGATCTGCGGGAGCTGTCCGTACGGGATCTGCGGCGCGGGGTCGTCATGGTCACCCAGGAGGCGTTCCTGTTCTCCGGCACGGTCGCCGAGAACATCGCGATCGGCCGCCCGGACGCCACCCGGGAGGAGATCGAGCGGGCCGCGAAGCAGATCGGCGCGCACGACTTCATCGCGAGCCTGCCGGACGGCTACGACACGGACGTACGCAAGCGGGGCGGCCGGATCTCGGCGGGCCAGCGCCAACTCGTCGCATTCGCACGGGCGTTGCTCGCCGACCCGGCGGTACTCATCCTCGACGAGGCGACCAGCTCGCTGGACGTTCCGGGCGAGCGCGCGGTGCAGCGGGCCATGCTCACGGTCCTGAGCGGCCGTACCGCGGTGGTCATCGCGCACCGCCTGTCCACGGTCGAGATCGCGGACCGGGTCCTGGTGATGGAGCACGGCCGCATCGTCGAGGACGGCTCTCCCGCCGAACTGATCGCCGGCACGGGCCGCTTCGCGAACCTCCACCGCGCCTGGCAGGACAGCCTGGCCTGACATCCGGCGGGCCCGAGCCGGCCTCCGCTTGCCACCCCGCCAAGAACGGCCCCGCCAGGGGCGCGGGGAACTGCGCGGGCGAAGGCCAGGCTCGGGCTCAGCGACCCGGCGGCGCCTCATCGTGCAGGATCCGCTGGAACATCCGGTGGTCGCGCCACTCCCCGTCGATGTGCAGATAGCGCGGCGCCATGCCGAAGAGCTCGAAGCCGTTTTTCGCCAGGACGCGCTGCGAGGCGTGGTTGTCGAGCAGGGTGCAGGCGTCGACGCGGTGCAGGCCGACGACGTCGCGGGCGGCCGCGCACACCCGCCCCACCGCAGCCCCGGCGAGGCCCCGGCCCTGCTGGTCGGCGGCGACCCAGTAGCCGAGCGACGCGCTGCGGAACGGTCCGAGGACCACGCCCGACAGCGTGAAGGCGCCAACGACGTCCCCGTCCTTCTCCAGCACCCACGGCACGGCGCGCCCCTCGCCGAACTCCTTCAGCAGCACCGCGATGCGCTCCGCCTGCCCCTCGACGGTGAAGAAGCGCTCGGGGCGGCGCGGCTCCCACGGTCGCAGGTGAGCCCGGTTGGTCACCTGGGCGCGGCACAGCGCGTCCGCGTCGTTGGGGGTGAGGATCCGCAACAGGACGTCGTGGTGCAGCAGTTCGGCGGGAACGGTCATGCGAGAACCGTAGCCTTCCGGCCAGGGGACGCGCCGCCGACCGTAGCGCTCGGGCCAGCGGACGCGCCGCCGACCGTAGCGCTCGGGACAGCGGACGGCCGCAGGACCCCACCGCCCCCTCCGCCACCCCACCGCTCCTCCCTCCCCGTGCCCACCCACCTGCCCCCGCCCCACCCGGCGGGACCGGTTTCGTAGGATTGCGGGCGTGGCAACGGCAACGGGGATCAGCTGGGCGGCACCGACGGAGACGGAGTGGCTGCTGCACAGCGCGGGGCTGCGCGGCGACACCGAGGAGCAGATGCGGGTGCTGGCCCGTGAGGTGCTCTACATCGCCGCGCCGAAGGCCGAGGTCGACGCGCGGCCCGACCGGGTCCGCTGGCCCGCCTACCGGGATGCGTCCGGGCGCCCCTGCAAACCGGTGTTCACCCGCGGCATGCTGCCGCCGTGGCACCCGGACTGGGTGTTCCACGGGGTCTCGCTCGGGTGGATCGCCGACTCGGGTCTGCTCGGCGGCCGGACGCTGCTCGCGGTCAACGCGGGCACCCCGGCCCAGCTGTTCCTGCCGACCGGCGCCGAGCACCTGGCGCGGTGGCGCCGGCTCCACGCGGCAGCCGGACGCCCCGAGCGGCTGACCGGGCTGCGGCACGGCGCGCTGCGCGGCCCGCTCGCGTACGGGCTCGCCTGCGGCGCGCATCTCGCGGTCAGCCACGACGTGCCGTGGAACGAGGTGGGCACCGTCTACCACGAGTACACCGCGGAGCTCCGGATGCTTCGCGATTCGTGGGGCATCACGGACCCCGCGGGGTGGCGGCAGCAGGTGGACGCCCTGCTCGACGCGCGCAACAGCCCCGCGGAGCCCGACTTCGTGCTGCGCGTACGGGAGGAGCTGCGGGCCGGGCTCGACGAGGCACCGCCGGCCGAGCTGTGGCGCGAGACGGCCGCCGGGCACGCCCAGGACATCGGGGTGGGGCACGTCGCCGTCAAGGAGATCGAGGAGCTGGTGCGGCGCATCGCCCGCTACGAGGCCCGGTTCCGGGCCGACGGGCTGCTCCCGCCGGACGGCCGGGTCACCACGGCCGTCGCCTACGACTACGGACGCGCGGTGAACCTGGCGCGCTGGGGCCTGTCGGCACGGTTCTGCACGCCGCACGAGGCAGAGCAGGTGATCGTGCACGCGGGGGCCCTGAGCAAGGCGGCGTATCTCTCGTGGGGGGACTTCTCAGCGGGGTACGCGCTGGGGCGGGTGCTGCGCTTCGACGAGGAGTCGTACGGCAGTTACTACCAGCAGAACGTGACCGCCCACCGGATCCTCACCGATCACGAGGGCAGCCCCTGGCGCAACATCCCCTGGCGCTGAGCCGCGGCCGGGCCGCACGCGGGGTGCGCTCAGGCACCCACGGCGCCGTCGACGCCCTCGCGCAGGAGGTCGGCGTGGCCGTTGTGGCGGCCGTACTCCAGGATCATGTGCAGCATCACCATGCGCAGCGACACCTCCTCGCCCCAGCGCGGCTGGAGCCCGGCGAGGTCGAGCGACTCGGCTTCGCGCTCGATCCGCCGGGAGTGCGCCACCTCGGCTTCCCATGCGGCGAACGCGTCGGCGCGGGTGGCGCCTTCGGTGTCGTAGGCGGCCTGGAAGTCGACGTGGTCCGACCACACCATGGGAGCGTCGTGGTCCTCGAACACCCGCCGGAACCAGGCGCGTTCGACTTCGGCCATGTGCCGGACGAGGCCGAGCAGATTGAGTGTGGAGGGCGGCATGGACCGCTGCCGCAGCTCCTCGTCGCCGAGCCCCTCGCATTTCATGGCGAGCGTGGCGCGGTGGTAGTCGAGGAAGGCGCGGAGCGTCTCCCGCTCGGGGCCGAAGTGGGGTGGGCCTATACGGTGATCGGTCACTGGGCTGCTCCTGATGCGTGCGGTACGGCCGCACAGTACCGCGCGAGGCTCCGCGCAGTTCCCCGCGCCCCTGGACGTTGCAGCAGACCTGCCCGACCAGCGACCCGGCACCGAGCGCCGTCGTCCGCACGCCGTCGTGGGCTGGTCGCGCAGTTCCCCGCGCCCCTGACTACGCACAGCGGACCAAACCAGCCAGTGGCCCTGCCCCAGGCCCAACCCCCCACGGGGCGCGGGGAACTGCGCATCGCCCCGCCCCTCCGGGGCCGAGAAGCCCCGCTTACCCGACCCCGGCCCCGACCCCCACCCCTACCCGCCGCTCGCGCAGAAGCAGCCACGCCGACACCCCCGCCCCCACCATCAACCCCGCCGCCCCCCACGCCACCCCATCCAGCCCCCGCGTAAACGCCGCGTAGGCCGAGGAAGCCAAACCCACATCGCCGCGCGCAAGCGCAACCGCCGCACCCAGCGTCTCGCGGGCCGGCGCCGGCGCGCCGGACATGCCGTGGCGGTAGACCGCCGCGCCCACGGAGCCGAGGACCGCCATGCCGAGCGCCCCGCCCAGCTCCTGGCCGGCCTCAAGGACCGCCGCCGCCGATCCGGCCCGCTCGGGCGGCGCCGCGCCGAGCGCGAGTTCGTTGGCGAGGGACATCGCGGCGACGAGGCCGCACGTGTACACCGCGCAGGCGGTGAGCGTGAACCACAGCGCCGAGTCCGTGCGGACCCGCGTCAGCGCCAGGAACCCGCACGCGGAGAGGGCGAAGCCGGCCGCCATGACGCTCCCCCGGTCGTGGCGGCGGGCGAGCGCCGCCCCGCACGGCGCCCCCACGAACGCCCCCACCGCCGGCACCAGGCTCCACAGCGCCGCGCGCAGCGGGCTCTGACCGAGCACCGTCTGGAGGTACTGGGTGAGGAACACCGCCATACCCACGGTCGCCGCGATGGCGAGGAGATTGGCGAGCACCGCCCCGCCGTAGGTGCGGCGGCGCAGCAGCTCCAGGTCGACCAGGGGGTGGGCGAGCCGGGACTGGCGGCGCACGAAGACGCACAGGAGGGCGAGCCCGCACAGGAGGGACACCACAGACGCCAACCCCACGCCGTCACGGGCGAGTTGCTTGATTCCCTGGATTACGGGGAGGAGCCCGGCGAGCGACAGCACCGCGCTCGGCCAGTCGAAGCGGCCGGCCACCGGCTGCGTCACCTCGGGCAGCAGCAGCGGCGCCAGGATGAGCAGAAGCAGCATCGCGGGGAGGTTGACGAGGAACACCGAGCCCCACCAGAAGTGCTCGAGCAGGGCTCCGCTGACGACCGGCCCGAAGGAGATGCCGACGGTCATGACGCCGGTCCACGCGGTGACCGCCTTGGCGCGCTGCCGCTCGTCGCGGAACAGGTTGCGGATCAGGGCGAGCGTGGCGGGCATCAGGGCGGCTCCGCCCACGCCGAGCAACGCCCTTGCCGCAATGAGGAGTTGGGGCGAGCCGGCGTAGGCCGCGGCCAGCGAGGCGAGGCCGAAGACGGCCGCCCCGGCGAGCACGAGGCGGCGTCGGCCGATGCGGTCGCCGAGCGCGCCCATGGTGATGAGCAGTCCCGCGAGCACGAAACCGTACATGTCGAGGATCCACAGCTGCTGAGTGGAGCTGGGCCTGAGGTCCTCGCTGATGGACGGGATGGCGAAGTAGAGGATGGAGACGTCCATCGAGACGAGCAGCAGCGGGAGCATGAGGACGGCGAACGCGGTCCATTCCCCGCGTCCGGCGCGCGGCGCGGCCGGGTCGGTGCGGCCCGCGTGGGGGCCGGTGGTGGTGTCCATGGAGGGAGCGAAGCAGAGGGGCGCGTACGGCGACACCGTCGACCTAGTGCACCCTCTCCAAATCCCGCTGGTGGCACGGGAGTACGCCGCTACGCGCACTAGTACACTGCCCGCCGTGACCGATCCCGCGCCCTACCTCTCCATCGCTGCCGGCATCCGGCGCCGCATCATGTCGGGCGAGCTCGCGCCGGGTGACCGGGTGTCCTCGACGCGGGCCATCGTGCGGGAGTCCGGGGTGGCGATGGCGACCGCGACCAAGGCGCTCGGCGTGCTGGCGCGGGAGGGTCTGGTGCGGGCGGTGCCGGGGGTCGGCACAGTGGTCGCCGAGGCGGCGCCGGCGCGCGGGCTGGAGCGGGGGGCTCCTTTGAGCCGGGCCGCCGTGGTGGCCGCCGCGGTCCGCATCGCGGACACGGAGGGGCTCGCGGGGCTCTCCATGCGGCGGGTCGCGGCCGGTCTCGGCACCTCCACGATGGCGCTGTACCGGCATGTGCCGAACAAGGCAGAGCTCGTACGGCTCATGACGGACGTGGGGTTCGCGGAGGCGGATCCGGGCCGCCCGGACGGTGACTGGCGGGCTCAACTCACGTACAGCACCCACCGGTTGTGGGGCGCGTACCGAGCGCATCCGTGGATGGCGCGGGCGATGGCGTCCTTCAGCCGGCCGGAGCCCATGCCCGCGGCGATGACGTACACGGAGTCGGTGCTCAGGGCCTTGCGCGGCACCTCACTCGGTGCGCACCAGGTCATGCTCGCGCACCTCACGCTCGTCGCGTTCGTCCAGGGGCTCGGCCTGGCGATGGAGCTGGAGGGGCACGCGCTCCAGGACACCGGGGTCTCCAACGACGCGTGGATGGAGCGGCACGGGGGTCGGTTTGCGGCCATCGTGAAGCGCGGCCACTACCCCGTGCTCACCACTCTGTTCGAACACGAGCCGTTCGCGATGGACCTGGACTCGCTCTTCGGTTTCGGCCTCGACCGACTTCTCGACGGCATCGCCGTGAGCATCCGCGAAACGTCCGCTTAACGAACGACGACCTTCGGACAACGGACGTTTTTCGGCCAACTTGTTGACGCGCTCCTGACACAGGTTCTTCCCGCCTGGCACTCTTCCCCCGTTCCTCGCACACAGTTTTCACGCACAACATCTCGTTGCCGCACCTGCTCCGCTTTGCTCTGCCCGGCCGACCCCACCCAGTCGCCCGGATCCCCCTCGCAGAAGGAGTTCGCGTGAGATCCACGCATCGTCGTCGTGCCACCGCCACCGGCGCCCTGATCGCCGCTGCCGCCATGCTGAGTGTCGGCTTCCAGGCCGGGACCGCCAGCGCACACCCCGACGACTCCGCGGCCACCGCGGCCCTCAAGGCCCAGGCGGTACGCAATCCGGGCGCCCTGCCCGCCAGTCTCACCCCCTCCCAGCGCGCCGAGCTCATACGCCAGGCCACGGCGACCACGGCGGACACCGCCAAGACGCTCGGCCTCGGCGCGCAGGAGAAGCTCGTCGTCCACGACGTCTCCAAGGACCAGAACGGCACGGTCCACACCCGCTACGAGCGGACCTACCA
The DNA here is from genome assembly GCF_040651795.1 of Streptomyces sp. NPDC048361. NCBI lineage: Bacteria > Bacillati > Actinomycetota > Actinomycetes > Kitasatosporales > Streptomycetaceae > Streptomyces > Streptomyces sp. NPDC048361. The sequence continues at coordinate 141,911 of NZ_JBEZKW010000007.1, read as the reverse complement.
GGGCCTGCCCGTCCTCGGTGGCGACCTGATGGTCGACACCGCGTCCGGCAAGACCGCGAACGTCCTCAAGGCCAACAACGCGCAGCTCCAGGGGATTTCGACCACCACCCCCGCCGCCGCTCCGGCCGCCGCGGCCACCACGGCCCTCAAGGCCGCCAAGGCCGCCGGCTCGAAGGCCACCAAGGCCGACAGCGCCCGCAAGGTCATCTGGATGGTCAAGGGCGCGCCGACCCTCGCGTACGAGACGGTCGTGGGCGGTCTCCAGGACGACGGCACCCCGAACCAGCTGCACGTCATCACGGACGCCAAGACGGGCGCCAAGCTGCACCAGTGGCAGGGCATCGAGACCGGCGTGGGCAACACCCGCTACAGCGGGCAGGTCACGCTGAGCACCACCCAGTCCGGGTCGAACTACACCCTGACCGACAACACCCGCGGTGGCCACAAGACGTACAACCTGAACCACGGGACGTCCGGCACGGGTTCGCTGTTCACCCAGACCAACGACACCTGGGGTGACGGCACCAACGCCAACGCCGCGACCGCGGGTGCGGACGCCGCGTACGGCGCGGGCGAGACCTGGGACTTCTACAAGAACGTGTTCGGCCGCAGCGGCATCCGGGGCGACGGCGTCGGCGCCTACTCCCGCGTCCACTACGGCAACGCGTACGTCAACGCGTTCTGGGACGACAGCTGCTTCTGCATGACGTACGGCGACGGCACGGGCAACAACGACCCGCTGACCGCGCTCGACGTGGCCGGCCACGAGATGAGCCACGGCGTCACCGCCGCCACCGCGGGCCTCAACTACGCGGACGAGTCCGGCGGTCTCAACGAGGCCACCTCGGACATCATGGGCACCTCGGTGGAGTTCTACGCGAACAACTCCTCCGACCCGGGTGACTACCTCATCGGCGAGAAGATCAACATCAACGGCGACGGCACCCCGCTGCGCTACATGGACAAGCCGAGCAAGGACGGCGGCTCCGCGGACAGCTGGTACTCCGGCGTCGGCAACCTCGACGTCCACTACTCGTCCGGCCCGGCGAACCACTGGTTCTACCTGGCGTCCGAGGGCAGCGGCGCCAAGGTCATCAACGGCGTGAGCTACAACTCGCCGACCTCCGACGGCCTGCCGGTCACCGGCATCGGCCGCGACAAGGCCCAGCTGATCTGGTACAAGGCGCTGACCACCAAGTTCAACTCCAGCACGGACTACGCGGGGGCCCGTGCGGGCACCATCGCCGCGGCGACCGAGCTGTACGGCGCGGGCAGCGCCGAGGTCACCAACGTCACCGACGCGTGGGCGGCCATCAACGTCGGCGCCCGTCACGGCGGCGGCACAGACCCCGGTGGCAAGGTCTTCGAGAACACGGCGAGCGTGGCCATTCCGGACTACCCGGGTGCCGCGGTGACCTCGCCGGTCACCGTCTCGGGGATCACCGGCAACGCGCCGTCCGCCCTCCAGGTCGGCGTGAAGATCACGCACACCTACATCGGTGACCTCCAGATCGATCTGGTGGCCCCGAACGGCACGTCGTTCCGTCTGAAGAGCTCCTCGTCGGACTCGACGCAGAACCTCAACAAGACGTACACCGTGAACGCCTCCAGCGTCGCGGCGAACGGCGTGTGGAAGCTCAAGGTCCAGGACAAGGCGCGGCAGGACGTCGGCACCATCACCGACTTCAAGCTCTCCTTCTGAACCTCGGCGAGCCGCACCACCGGACTCCCGGAGCAATGGGGGGAGTTCACCTTCTTGGAACTCACCTTCTGACCAGGCGGCTGGCCGGAAAGTGAAGGTGCCCGGAGCCCATGAGGCTCCGGGCACCGCCCATTTCACGGCCGTACGGAGGCCGGCGCTCAGCGCATGAGCACGCCCGCGCCCTCACCCGTCGCCTCGGTCGGACCCGCGACCAGGCCGAGCTCCGCGTGGGTCGCGAGGCCCCGGTGGGCCGGCAGGACACGGACCGTGTAGCCGAACGGGCCGGTACGGTCGAGGGCGAGCGGGCCTTCGTAGACCCAGCGGCCCTCCAGGTCGGCGCCGCCCGCCGGTTTCAGCGGGAAGACGGCCGCGTCCGCGATGGCGTCGGTGGCGTCCACCCGGCCGGCCACCGCCTGTACCTCCACGTCGTCGGGACCGAGCTCGCCCAGGGCGACCCGTACCCGAAGGGCCAGCGTGGAGCCGAGCTCCGCGGTGCCGCCCTGGACGGCCGCGTCGGGGGCCACCGCCTCGACGTGGTCGACGGCGACCCGCGGCCAGGCGCGCCGCACCCGCGTCTTCCAGTCCGCCAACTCCCGTGCCGTGGAAGGGTCGAGGGAGCGGTGGGCGGCGGCGGCCGGTGCGTACAGACGGGTCACGTACTCCCGCACCATGCGTCCCGCGAGCACCTTGGGGCCCAGGGTGGTGAGGGTCTGGCGGACCATTTCGATCCACCGGTCGGGAAGGCCGGAGGGGCCGCGGTCGTAGAAGCGGGGGGCGACCCGGTCCTCGATGAGGTCGTAGAGGGCGTTGGCCTCCAGCTCGTCGCGGCGGTCCTCGTCGGTCGCCGCGCCGTCGGCGGTCGGGATGGCCCAGCCGAAGTCGGGCTCGAACCACTCGTCCCACCAGCCGTCCAGGACCGACAGGTTGAGACAGCCGTTGAGAGCCGCCTTCATCCCGCTCGTCCCGCAGGCCTCAAGGGGGCGCAGCGGGTTGTTGAGCCACACGTCGCACCCGGGGTACAGCTTCTGCGCCATCTTCATGCCGTAGTCCGGCAGGAACACGATGCGATGGCGGACCCGGGGGTCGTCGGCGAACTTCACCAGCTCCTGTACGAGCCGCTTGCCGCCGTCGTCGGCGGGGTGCGCCTTGCCCGCCACCACGATCTGCACCGGCCGCGTCGGATGGAGCAGCAGCTCCATAAGGCGCTCGCGGTCGCGCAGCATCAGCGTGAGCCGTTTGTAGGAGGGGACACGCCGGGCGAAGCCGATGGTGAGCACGTCGGGGCTCAACACCCCCTCGATCCAGCCCAGTTCGGCCGAGCCGGCGCCGCGCTGGCGCCAGGAGGCACGCAGCCGTTCCCGCACCTCGGTGACGAGCTGTTCGCGCAGCTCCCTGCGCAGCTCCCAGATCTCGCCGTCGCCGATGTCGGCGACGGCGTCCCAGCGCTCGGAGCCGCCGACCGCGAGGGCGTCCTCGGTGCGGCCGGCGCCGATCTGGCGGGCGCCGAGCCGGAAGACCTCGGGCGCCACCCAGGTGGGGGCGTGCACGCCGTTGGTGACGGAGGTGATCGGCACCTCCTGCGGGTCGAAGCCGGGCCAGAGCCCCGCGAACATCTGCCGGCTGACGGCGCCGTGCAGGGTGGAGACGCCGTTGGCGCGCTGGGCGAGCCGCAGCCCCATGACGGCCATGTTGAAGAGGTTCGGCTCGCCGCCGGGGTAGGTCTCCAGGCCTAGCTGGAGGATCTTCTCGACGTCGACGCCGGGCAGCTCGCCATCGTCGCCCAGATGGCGGGCGACCAGTTCGCGGTCGAAGCGGTCGATGCCGGCGGGCACCGGGGTGTGGGTGGTGAAGACGGTGCCGGCCCGCACCGATTCGAGCGCGGCGTCGAATTCCAGCCCATCTCCGGCGAGTTCACGGATGCGTTCGAGCCCCAGGAACCCGGCGTGCCCCTCGTTGGTGTGGAACACCTCGGGCGCGGCATGCCCGGTGAGGCGACAGTACGTCCGCACCGCGCGCACCCCGCCGATGCCGAGCAGCATCTCCTGGAGGAGGCGGTGCTCGCTGCCGCCGCCGTAGAGGCGGTCGGTCACGTCGCGTTCGCCGGGGCCGTTGTCCTCGACGTCGGAGTCGAGCATGAGCAGCGGCACCCGGCCGACCCTGGCCTGCCAGATCGCGGCGTGCAGGGCGCGGCCGCCGGGCAGGGCGAGCGACACCTTGGCGGGGGTGCCGTCCGCTTCCCTCAGCAGGGAGACGGGCAGCTCGTTGGGGTCGAGCAGGGGGTAGTGCTCCTGCTGCCAGCCGTCGCGCGAGAGCGACTGGCGGAAGTAGCCGTGCCGGTAGAGGAGGCCGACCCCGATGAGGGGCACGCCGAGGTCGCTGGCGGATTTCAGATGGTCGCCGGCGAGGATGCCGAGGCCGCCGGAGTACTGCGGAAGGGCGGCGGTGACACCGAACTCGGGCGAGAAGTAGGCGATGGCGGACGGGAGTTCACCGCTCTGGTCCTGGTACCAGCGGTGGCCGTGCAGATAGTCGTCGAGGTCGTCGGCGGCCGCGGTGAGCCGGCGCAGGAAGCGGCGGTCCTGGGCGAGCGTGTCGAGCCGGGCGGCGCCGACGGCGCCGAGCAGCCGCACGGGGTCCTCACCCGCCGCCCGCCAGCCGTCGGGGTCCAGGGCCTTGAAGAGGTCTCGGGTCTCCGCATGCCAGGACCAGCGCAGATTGCGCGCGAGATCGCTGAGCGGACGAAGGGCGTCGGGCAGGACAGGGCGCACGGTGAATCGACGGATTGCCTTCACGCTTCCACCTTCGCAGGGGACGTACGTAGCGGGGCGGGCACACGGTGATGTGCGCCCCTCCTTCACTCCCGAAGGTAATGCCGGTGCGCCCCGGGCCACGACTGCACCCCGCGGTCCGGAGCCATGGATTCCGGACGGTGTCCGCCACGGGACACCGTTCCCTGAACCGCCGTCACCTCACGTGCGGGCAGGCAAAGTTTGGGCGGTTGTCGGCCACGGTTCGGGGCGGTTTCCTTGTCCGATGCATTACGCGCAGGTAGTTAGCAAACAGCCGGAATGCCCACCCGTACACCGTGGAAGGCTCACTCGGTACGCCTTCTTGCAGTGTTTCCCGCACGCCATTCGAGTGAACGCGGACAGGAGCGGCCATGCCCGCAGCCGGTCAGTCGCCCAGGGAGCAGCTAAAAAGGACAGACTCCCGCAAACGCGGCAAACCATACCAATCATCCGCAGGTGAACCCGTGAACCCGAACCCGTCCATCGGACGCATCCCCGTTCTCGACGTGCGCCCCGCCGTCGAGAACGGCACCAGGCCCGCGAAGGCGGTGGCAGGGGAGAGTTTCCAGGTGACCGCCACCGTGTTCCGCGAGGGTCATGACGCCGTGGCCGCCAACGTCGTCCTGCGCGACCCCGGAGGGCGCCGGCGCCCCTTCACCCCGATGCGAGAACTCGCGCCCGGCACCGACCTGTGGGGCGCCGAGGTCACCCCGACCTCGGAAGGCCTGTGGACGTACACCGTGGAGGGGTGGGGCGACCCGCTCACCACCTGGCGCCACCACGCCCGCATCAAGATCCCGGCCGGCCTCGACACCGAGCTCGTCCTCGCGGAGGGCGCCGCGCTGTACGAACGGGCGGCGGCCGGGGTACCCAAGGCCAAGGGGCGGCGCGAGGCGGTCCTCGCGGTGGCCGACGCCCTGCGCGACACCGGCCGCTCCCCCGGCGACCGGCTGGCCGCCGCCCTGGACCCCGGTGTGGACGCGGCCCTTTCGATGTATCCGCTGCGCGACCTGGTGACCTCCTCGGCGCCGATGCCGCTGCTCGTGGAGCGGCGGCGGGCGCTGTACGGGTCCTGGTACGAGCTGTTCCCGCGCTCCGAGGGCGCCGTCGTCAGCGGTGAGGGCCCGCCGGTATCCGGCACCTTCCGCACGGCGGCCGCGCGGCTGCCCGCGATCGCCGCCATGGGCTTCGACGTCGTCTATCTGCCACCGATCCACCCCATCGGCACCACCTACCGCAAGGGCCCCGACAACAGCCTGGAGGCGGGGCCCCTGGATGTCGGTGTGCCCTGGGCGATCGGCTCGTCCGACGGCGGCCATGACGCCGTCCACCCCGATCTGGGCACCCTGGAGGACTTCGACGACTTCGTGAGCGCAGCGCGCGACCTGCGCCTCGAAGTGGCCCTCGACTTCGCCCTCCAGTGCTCCCCCGACCACCCCTGGGTCGACAAGCACCCCGAGTGGTTCCACCACCGCGTCGACGGCACGATCGCGTACGCCGAGAACCCGCCGAAGAAGTACCAGGACATCTACCCGATCGCCTTCGACCAGGATATGCCGGGCCTGGTCGAGGAGACGGTGCGGCTGCTGCGGTTCTGGATGGGGCACGGCGTACGCATCTTCCGCGTGGACAATCCGCACACCAAGCCGGTGGTCTTCTGGGAACAGGTCATCGCCGAGATCAACGGCACCGACCCGGAGGTGATCTTCCTGGCCGAGGCGTTCACCCGGCCGGCGATGATGCGCACCCTCGCCAAGATCGGTTTTCAGCAGTCGTACACCTACTTCACCTGGCGCACCACCAAGCAGGAGCTCACCGAGTACGTCACCGAGCTGGCGACCGAGACCGCGCCCTACATGCGGCCCAACTTCTTCGTGAACACCCCGGACATCCTGCACGGCTACCTCCAGGACGGCGGCCGTCCCGCCTTCGAGGTGCGGGCGGTGCTCGCCGCGACGCTCTCGCCCTCCTGGGGCGTCTACGCCGGTTACGAGCTCTGCGAGAACGAGCCCGCCGCGCCGGGAAGCGAGGAGTACCTGCACTCCGAGAAGTACCAACTGCGGCCCCGCGACTGGGAGTCGGCCGAGCGCGCGGGCCGCTCCATCGCACCGCTGATCACCACACTCAACCGCATCAGGCGCCGCCAGCCGGCCCTGCGGCAGCTGCGTTCGGTCCACTTCCACTCCACCGACAACGACGCGTTGATCGCGTACAGCAAGCGCTCGGGTTCGAACACCGTTGTGGTGGTCGCCAACCTCGACCCCCACCACACCCAGGAGGCCACGGTCTCGTTGGACATGCCGGAACTCGGCCTCACCTGGGACGAGTCCTTCCCGGTGCGCGACGAGCTCACCGGAGAGACCTACCACTGGGGCAGGGCCAACTACGTGCGCCTGGAACCGGGCCGAGCGCCCGCGCACATCCTGGTCCTGCGACCGTCCCCGCCGATCGGAGGGTCACCCACACCATGATCGTCAATGAGCCCGTCCACGACACGTTCGAAGACACCCCCGCCAAGGATCGCGACCCCGAGTGGTTCAAGCGCGCGGTGTTCTACGAGGTGCTCGTGCGGTCCTTCCAGGACAGCAACGGCGACGGCGTCGGGGATCTCAAGGGCATCACCGCCAAGCTGGACTATCTGCAATGGCTGGGCGTCGACTGCCTCTGGCTCCCGCCGTTCTTCAAATCCCCTCTGCGCGACGGCGGTTACGACGTCTCGGACTACACCGCGGTGCTGCCCGAGTTCGGTGACCTCGCCGACTTCGTGGAGTTCGTGGACGCCGCCCACCAGCGCGGCATGCGCGTGATCATCGACTTCGTGATGAACCACACCAGCGATCAGCACGAGTGGTTCCAGGAGTCGCGCCGCGACCCGGACGGCCCCTACGGCGACTACTACGTCTGGGCCGACGACGACAAGCAGTACCAGGACGCCCGGATCATCTTCGTCGACACCGAGACGTCCAACTGGACCTTCGACCCGGTCCGCAAGCAGTACTACTGGCACCGCTTCTTCTCCCACCAGCCCGACCTCAACTACGAGAACCCGGCCGTGCAGGAGGAGATCGTCTCGGCGCTGCGTTTCTGGCTCGACCTGGGCATCGACGGCTTCCGTCTGGACGCGGTGCCCTACCTGTACCAGGAGGAGGGAACCAACTGCGAAAACCTTCCGGCAACGCATGAGTTCCTCAAGCGGGTACGGGCCGAGATCGACGCGAGCTACCCGGACACGGTGCTGCTCGCCGAGGCCAACCAGTGGCCGGAAGACGTCGTCGACTACTTCGGCGACTTCACCAAGGGCGGCGACGAGTGCCACATGGCGTTCCACTTCCCGGTGATGCCGCGCATCTTCATGGCGGTGCGCCGCGAGTCCCGCTACCCGGTCTCGGAAATCCTCGCCAAGACCCCGGCGATCCCGCGCAACGCCCAGTGGGGCATCTTCCTGCGCAACCACGACGAGCTCACCCTCGAAATGGTCACGGACGAAGAGCGCGACTACATGTACGCCGAGTACGCCAAGGATCCCCGGATGCGCGCCAACATCGGCATCCGGCGCCGCCTCGCCTCGCTCCTGGACAACGACCGCAACCAGATCGAGCTGTTCACCGCGCTGCTGCTCTCGCTGCCCGGCTCGCCGATCCTGTACTACGGCGACGAGATCGGGATGGGCGACAACATCTGGCTCGGCGACCGTGACGCGGTGCGCACCCCGATGCAGTGGACCCCCGACCGCAACGCGGGGTTCTCCTCCTGCGACCCGGGCCGGCTCTTCCTGCCCACGATCATGGACCCCGTCTACGGCTACCAGGTGACCAACGTCGAGGCATCCATGGCCTCGCCGTCGTCGCTGCTCCACTGGACGCGGCGGATGATCGAGATCCGCAAGCAGAACCATGCCTTCGGACTCGGCTCGTACACCGAGCTGGCCTCCTCCAACCCGGCCGTCCTCGCGTTCTTGCGGGAACACGGCGACGACCTGGTGCTGTGCGTGCACAACTTCTCCCGCTTCCCCCAGCCCACCGAGCTGGACCTGCGGGCGTTCAACGGGATGCACCCGGTGGAGCTGATCGGCGGGGTGCGTTTCCCGGCCATCGGCGAGCTGCCGTATCTGCTCACCCTGGCGGGCCACGGCTTCTACTGGTTCCGTCTGCGCAAGGACCCCACGCCGCCCGCCGTCGTGTGACGAGGACCCGGGCGGAGCGGTTTCCAGCGCTCCGCCCGGGGCACTCTGAACCCCGAACCCCGCGCGCCGCCGGACAGCTTCTGTTGCAATCCGGGACACTCTGCGCAACTCGATTGTGTGCCCGGGGAAAGGATGCGCCGTCATGCCCAAGGCCGCACCGCCCCGTACCACCGGCCTTCCCCTCACCCGGCTGCTGACCTCACTCGCCCCTCTGCTGCACGAATGGCTGCCGCGGCAGCGCTGGTTCGCGGGGAAGGGCCGGCCCGTCACGGACTTCGCGCTGCTCACCGCGACCGAGCTGCTGCCGAACCTGCTGCACCTGCTCGTACGCGCCGAACACGCGGGGCCGCCGCAATCCGCAGGCACGGCCCAGGCACCGCCCGCCGACTGCTACCAGCTCCTCGTCGGGGTCCGCGACCAACTGCCGCCACGGCTCGCGCCCGCCCTCATCGGCCGTGCCAGCCAGGGCCCGCTCGCCGGGCGCACGGTGTACGACGCCCTCCAGGACCCCCAGTCCGCGGCCCTGCTCCTCGAACGCCTCCGCACCTCGGGGAGCGTCGGCCCGCTGTCCTTCGAACGCGATCCGGAGGTCACGGTCGCGCCGGGACTCGCACCCCGGCTGCTCGGCGTGGAACAGTCCAACTCCTCACTGGTGTACGGAGATACGTTCATTCTCAAGGTCTTCCGGCGGGTGCAGCCCGGGGTCAACCCGGACCTCGAACTGCCGTGGGCCCTGGCCCGTCAGGGGTGCGACCGGGTGCCCGCGCCCGCCGCCTGGTTCGGCACCTCCCACCCCCAGGAGACGACGCTCGGCGTGCTCCAGCCGTATCTGCGCGGCGCCGACGACGGCTGGACCCTTGCGCTCGCCTCCCTCGCCGACGGGCGCTCCTTCACCAAGGAGGCGTACGAGCTGGGGCGGGCCACCGCCGATGTGCACCTCGCGCTCGCCGAGGCCTTCCCGTCCGTCTCGCTCGGCCGGCCGCAGACCGCGCTGATCGCGGCCGCGATGACCGAGCGTCTGGACGCCACCGCCCAGGCCGTGCCCGCGCTCGCCCCGTACGTCCCCGGCCTGCGGGCCGCCTTCGACGCGGTCGCGCTGCTCGACACGGCGGGCACCGCCCAGCGCATCCACGGCGACCTCCACCTCGGTCAGGCCCTGCGGGCCGGTGAAGGCCCCTGGTCGGTGATCGACTTCGAGGGCGAGCCGAGCCGTCCGCTCGCCGAGCGGCGCCGCCCGCAGCCCCCGGTGCGTGACGTCGCGGGCATGCTGCGCTCCTTCGACTACGCGTCCTGTTCCGCCCGGGAGGCCAACCCCCGCTGGGCCGAGGAGTGCCGGGCCGCGTACTGCGCGGGCTACGCGGTGCGCTCCGGCCGCGACCCCCGTGAAGCGCCCGAGCTGCTGCGCGCGTACGAGACCGACAAGGCCGTGTACGAAGTGCTCTACGAAGCCCGGCACCGCCCCGACTGGCTGCCCGTGCCGATGGCGGCGATCGACCGCCTGGCCCGGGCCTGAACCCCACCCCGCGCACCACGCCATCCCAGGAGGCAGTCCCCGTGACCCCCCGCCCCGCCCGCAACTCCTCCGAAACCGCCACCGGCGCAGCGGCACCCGCCGCGACGGCGGCGAAGCCCGCCAAGACGCCTCCCGCGCCCCGCCGGGCCGCCACTCGCGGCGTGCGGCCCGCGCCCGCACTCTCCGCGGCGGACCGGGGGCGCCTGCTCGCCGGCGGACACCACGATCCGCACGCCCTGCTCGGCGCGCACCCGGTGCGGGGCGGGGTGGCGATCCGCGCCCTGCGCCCGTACGCCCGCGCCGTGACCGTGCTCGGCAAGGGGCTGCGGGCCGAGCTGCACGACGACGGGGACGGCCTGTTCTCGGGGGTGCTGCCGCTGCGCGCGGTGCCGGACTACACCCTGCTCGTCACCTACGAGGACAACGAGATCGAGGTGCACGACCCGTACCGCTTCCTGCCCTCGCTCGGCGACCTCGATCTGCATCTGATCGGCGAGGGCCGCCACGAGGAGCTGTGGACGGCGCTGGGCGCCCGCCCGATGGTGCACCAGGGCGTGACGGGGACGCGCTTCACGGTGTGGGCGCCGAACGCGCAGGGGGTCAGGGTCAGCGGCGACTTCACGTACTGGGACGGCACCGCCCACCCCATGCGCTCGCTCGGCTCGACCGGTGTGTGGGAGTTGTTCCTGCCCGGCGTCGGCGACGGCGCGCTCTACAAATTCGACATCATGCGCCCCGACGGCACCCACACCCTGCGGGCCGACCCGATGGCGCGCCGCACGGAGGTGCCGCCGGCCAACGCCTCGATCGTCACCGAGTCCCACCATGTGTGGCGCGACGAGGAGTGGATGGCGCGCCGCACCGCGCGCCCGGTTCACGAGGCACCGTTCTCGGTGTACGAGGTCCACCTGGCCTCCTGGCGCCCGCGCCTCACCTACCGCCAGCTGGCCGACCAACTCCCGGCCTACGTAAAGGACTTGGGCTTTACCCACGTCGAGTTCCTGCCGGTCTCCGAGCACCCCTTCGGCGGCTCCTGGGGCTACCAGGTGACCGGGTTCTACGCCCCGACATCCCGGATGGGCACCCCCGACGACTTCCGCTTCCTGGTCGACGCGCTGCACGAGGCGGGCATCGGCGTGATCGTGGACTGGGTGCCGGCGCACTTCCCGAAGGACGACTGGGCGCTCGCCGAGTTCGACGGACGCACCCTGTACGAGCACGAGGACCCCACGCGCGCCGAGCACCCCGACTGGGGCACCCTCGAATTCGACTACGGCCGCAAGGAGGTCCGCAACTTCCTGGTCGCCAACGCGACGTACTGGTGCGAGGAGTTCCACGTCGACGGGCTGCGCGTCGACGCGGTGGCCTCGATGCTGTACTTGGACTACTCGCGCGAGGACGGCGAGTGGAGCCCCAACGAGCACGGCGGGCGCGAGAACTTCGACGCGGTGGCCTTCCTCCAGGAGATGAACGCCACGGTCTACCGGCGCTGCCCGGGTGTGGTGACCATCGCCGAGGAGTCCACCGCGTGGGACGGCGTGACCCGGCCCACCGACCACGGCGGTCTCGGTTTCGGCCTGAAGTGGAACATGGGCTGGATGCACGACTCGCTGGGCTACGTCCAGCATGAGCCGGTGCACCGCAAGTACCACCACAGCGAGATGACGTTCTCGATGGTGTACGCGTACAGCGAGAACTACGTGCTGCCGATCTCGCACGACGAGGTGGTCCACGGCAAGCGGGCCCTGGTGTCGAAGATGCCCGGCGACTGGTGGCAGCAGCGCGCCACCCACCGCGCCTACCTGGGCTTCATGTGGGCCCACCCCGGCAAGCAACTCCTCTTCATGGGCCAGGAGTTCGCGCAGGGCGCCGAGTGGTCGGAGGAGCACGGACCCGACTGGTGGCTGCTCGACCCCTCCTACAGCGCCGAGCCGGACCACCGTGGCGTACGGGACCTGGTGCGCGACCTGAACCGCGCCTATGCGACCCAGCCCGCCCTGTGGGAGCGCGACACGGACCCGGCGGGCTTCTCGTGGCTGGCGGGAGACGCGGCGGAGGACAACGTCTTCGCGTTCCTGCGCCACGACGCGTCCGGCGCGCCGCTCCTTTCGGTCTCCAACTTCTCGCCGGTGGTCCGCGCCGAGTACCGCCTGGGCGTCCCGGACACGGTGCCCGCCTGGCGGGAGACCCTCAACACGGACGAGGCCCGCTACGGCGGAGGCGGCGTCGGCAACCCCGACCCCCTGAAGCCCGACCCGACCCCGTCCCACGGCCGCCCGGTCTCCATCAACCTGACCTTGCCCCCACTCGCCACGGTGTGGTTCCGCCCGGCGTAAGACCGCAGGCCGCGCCCCGGCGGCCCGCGTGAGACCGAACGCCGCCGCCCCGGCCGGCCCACGACGGGCGGGCCGGGGCGCAACGACCGCACCTCGCTACGCCCGCGTGAACCGCAATGTGCGCAGTTCGAAGGGGCGCAGGGTTGCCTCGACCGCGCCGTCGGTCAACTCGGCTTCGGACAGCGGGCGTTCGAGGAGGTCGGTCACCGTGACGCCTGCCGCGGCGAAGCCGGGTGTCACGGTTGCGCGGGCGCGGCCGCCGTGTGCCTCGTGGAAGCGGACCACCACATCACCGCTGCCGTCGTCCGCCAGCTTCACCGCGGTCACCACGACCGCGTCGTTGTCGACCGTCACCAAGGGCGCCACCGGGCCGGCCCCGGGCACCATCCGCTCGGGCAGGTTCACCTCGTACCCCTCGCGCACCGCGTCGCCGATCGTCGCGCCCGGGATCAGGGCGTGCCGGAAGCGGTGCGGGCCCTGGTCGGTCTCGGGGTCGGGGAAGCGGGGGGCGCGCAGGAGCGAGACGCGCAGGGTCGTCGTCGTTCCGGCGTCGGCGGTGCGGACCGTACGCGTCACGTCGTGGCCGTACGTCGAGTCGGTGACCAGGGCTACGCCCCAGCCGGGCTCCTCCAGGTGCACGAAGCGGTGGTTGCACGCCTCGAACTTGGCCGACTCCCAGCTCGTGTTGGTGTGGGTGGCCCGGTAGAAGTGGCCGAACTGGGTCTCCGACGCGTACCGCTCCGCGTGCACGTCCAGCGGGAAGGCCAGTTTCAGGAACTTCTCCGTCTCGTGCCAGTCCACCTCCGTCAGGATGTCCAGGCGCGGGGATCCCGGGGCCAGCGTCAGGGTCTGCGTCACCTTCGAGGACCCGAACGAGCGCACCACCCGGACCGACGCGCCCTCGGCCGCCGTCACCTCGTCCGCGGCGTCCAGGTCCGTCACCGTGTTGCGGTAGAACGCGTCGACGTCCCACGCGTCCCACATGTTCGGGAAGTCGGGGTGGATCTGGAGCAGGTTCGCGGGGTGGTCCGGCGCGATCGTCTCGCGGCCGGCCACCAGGTCGTACGCGGAGACGACCAGGCCGCGCCCGTCGATCTCCACCCGCAGCCGCCCGTTGGACAGGACGAAGCCGCCGTCGGGACGCCCGGACAGGCCGGGCTCCTTCTCCGCCGCGCGGACCGCCGCGCCACCGGCCGCCACACCGTGGCGCGGATGGGGGGCCGCGTTGAAGACGAGGGCCTGCGTGCCCTCGCCCGCCAGCGCCCGCTGGGCCTTCTCGATGAGCGCGGTCAGTTCGGCGGCGAGCGCCGCGTACGTCTTCTCGGCCTCGCGGTGCACCCAGGCAATGGAGGACCCAGGCAGGATGTCGTGGAACTGATGCAGCAGGACCGTCTTCCAGATGCGGTCCAACTCCGCGTAGGGGTAAGCGAATTCCGGCTCGCGCACGGCTGCCGTCGCCGACCACAGCTCGGCCTCCCGCAGCAGGTGTTCGCTCCTGCGGTTGCCCTGCTTCGTCTTGGCCTGGCTGGTGAGCGTGGCCCGGTGCAGCTCCAGATACAGCTCGCCCACCCACACCGGCGGGTTCGCGTACTCCGCCTCCGCCTTCGCGAAGAAGTCGGCCGGGGTCTCCCAGACCACCTGCGCACTGCCCTCCAGGTTCCGCAGCCGCGCGGCCTTGGCGATCATCTCGCGGGTCGTGCCGCCGCCCCCGTCGCCCCAGCCGGTCGGCGCGAGCGAGTGCCGGGCGACGCCCTTGTCCTTGAAGTTCTTGGCCGCGTGCGCGATCTCGCTGCCCTTCATCGCGCAGTTGTAGGTGTCGACGGGCGGGAAGTGGGTGAAGATCCGGGTCCCGTCGATGCCCTCCCACTGGAAGGTGTGGTGGGGGAACTTGTTCGTCTGCGACCAGGAGATCTTCTGGGTGAGCAGCCACTTGGATCCGGCGGCCTTGATGATCTGCGGCAGGCCCGCGGCGAAGCCGAAGGTGTCCGGCAGCCACGCCTCGTCGTTCTCCACGCCGAACTCGTCGATGAAGAACCGCTTGCCGTGCACGAACTGGCGGGCCATCGCCTCCGAGCCCGGCATGTTGGTGTCGGCCTCCACCCACATGCCGCCGGCCGGCACGAACCGTCCGTCGGCGACCGCCTTGACGACCTTCGCCCACACCTCGGGCCGGTGCTCCTTGATCCACGCCCACTGCTGGGCCTGCGACATCGCGAAGACGAACTCGGGCTCGTCGTCCAGGAGCGCGGTCATGTTGGAGGTGGTACGCGCCACCTTGCGTACGGTCTCGCGCAGCGGCCACAGCCACGCCGAGTCGATGTGGGCATGGCCGATCGCGCTGATCCGGTGCGCGGAGGGTTCGGCGGGGGACGCGAGGACCTCGGTCAGTTCCGAACGGGCCGCGGCTGCCGTGCCGTTGACGTCCTGGAGGTCGAGCGCGTCCAGGGCACGGTCGATCGCGCGCAGGATGGCGAAGCGGCGCCCCGAGTCCAGGGGCAGCTCGTGCATGAGCTCGCCCAGCACCTCCAGGTCGATGACCAGGCCCCACACCGTCTCGTCGAAGACCGCGAGGTCCATCCGGGTCAGTTTGTACAGCGGGTCGCTGTGCGCGGTCTCGATGTCGCCGAGCCGGGTCGGTACGAAGGGGTGGTAGTCGAGCAGGACCGGGTTGGACGCGGCCTCGATGTGCAGGCACACCTCTTCGCCGCCGTCGGCCGGGGCGCCGATACGCACCCACTGGTTGCGCGGGTTGAGGCCCTTCACCGGGGTGCCGTCGGGCCGGTAGACGAGACCCTCGCACTGGAAGCCCGGCATGTTCTCGTCGAAGCCGAGGTCGAGGAGGGCCTCGACGGTGCGGCCCGCCCACGCCTCGGGCACCCGCCCGGTCACCCGGAACCAGCTGGTCCCCCAGGGCGCGCCCCACAGGTCGCCGACCGCGACCGGTGTCACCTCGGCCGCGAGCCCCTCCTCGACCGGCACGGGCTCATCCGGCGCCACCCACACGGCGACGTCCAGCGGCACCGACTCCGGATACACGGCGGGACGGATGCGTTCGTCCAGAACGCGGTTGAGGCGGGCTTCGACCAGGCCGCGGTCGTCATGCATGGGGGGTGCTCCGTTTCGGAAGGGGTGAAACTACCGGGTGTGGACTACCAGGGGTGGGCGGCGGTGGCGGGCCCGGACGCGGTGTAGAGCTCGCCCACCGCCCGCACTTCGAAGCATGCCGACTTCTCACCCGGTTCGGGTAGGAGGCCCGGCACGAAGTAGGCGCTCTGGCAGGTGCCGCCGAGGAAGCGCCGGGTGCCGTCGGGCAGCAGCCGGTGCAGCTCGTAGTGGCGTACGGGGCCGGGCGCGGGGCGCCAGCTGAAGCGCAGGCCGTCCGATCCGGCTACGACAGTCAACTTGGCTGGTTCGGCGGTTACTTGGGGACTGTCCGAGACGGCGAGCGCGCCCAGGCGGTAGCTCAGCGCGCCCGGCGCGGTCAGGCGCACCCCGATCGCCCGTGCGGTGCCGGTCAGACCGGACAGGGCGAGCCGAGTGGTGGTCCAGGCGCCCGCCTTCAGGGTGCCGGCGGGCAGCAGGCGCCAGGGGTACGGGTCGCCCGGCCGGGCGGGTTCGGCGGTGGCGACGGCCAGCTCGACGGTGACGTCCGCATGGGCGCGGTGGGTGAGCTCGACGACCGTACGGCTCGTCAGCGGCAGGCGGGTGGCGTACAGGTCGAGAGTGACCGGCGCGCCCGGCTCCCCCGAGACAAGGACGCTGCTCCCGCCGCGCCAGGCGTCCTCGAAGTCGAAGGTGACGGCGGGGTGGTGGCCGTCGGTGCGGGTGATCCAGCGGCGGGACGGCAGCCGGTCCTGGAGCCCGAGGTGGTTCCACCCGGCGCTCGACGTCACCGTGCCGCCGTCGTACCAGCGGACCCCGTGGCCGGTGTTGAAGGTGGTGGCGAAGGGCAGCGCGCTGACGGTGGAGCGGTCGGCGACGACGGTGGCGGGCGCGCGCCACGGGTCGGCCGGCGCCGGGCGCGAGGGGTCGAGCGAGGAGCCGGTCCAGAAACGGTCGTCGGCGGCGTGGAAGTCGCCGGGGGTGCGGCTCTCGGGGAGGTGGTTGCGGGTCCACTCCGGCCGGTAGAAGCCGTAGGAGGCGATGTGCGGCTTCGCGGCGGACGCGAAGGCGTCCCAGTTCACGGAGGTGTTCCAGCCGTTGGACTCCACGTCCACTCCGGCCCACAACTGGTAGCGGCTGCGGTTCAGTTGGTCTGCCTTCGTGCCGGACGCGGCAAGCGTGGCGGCGGTCCAGCGGAAGTCGAGGAACATGGTGTCCGCGGCCCGGAAGAACATCTCGTTCTGGCTGTTGAGGGCGCCCTGCCAGCTGACCGAGCCGTTGGCGGTCATGGCGTCGTACCAGGTGACGCGCTGTCCCTTGGCCGCGCCGAGCTGCTTCAGCTCGGTCAGGAAGCCGCGCATGGCCAGGGCGAGCGCGGTGTTCCCGCCGCCGGTCTCGGCGTTGACGAACCAGCCGTCGAAGCCGTACGCGGCGGCCACCGCGACGAGCCGCTCGGCGAGCGGGTAGTGCCCGGCGGCGTCCCTCTGCACGAGGTCGCGGGTCCACCGGAGCTGTCCGCCGTACGCGGCGGGCGGCAGGAAGACGTTGCCGAGGACGGGCACGCCGTGCCGGTGGGCGGCGTCCACGATCGGCGCGTTCGGCGCGAGGATCAGCCCTTCGCCGGACGAGCCGCCCCAGAAGACCAGCTCGTCCAGGTAGGCCCAGTGGGTGAGGGCGTAGTAGTCGGCGGTGGGCGCGCCCTGCGAGGGGTTGGACGCGGTGGGCCCGAACGAGACGAGCGACTGGATGCGGGCCTGGCCCGCACGGGCCGTGGTGTTGGCGGCAGGGGGCGTGAAGCGGGCCGCCAGCGGTACGGACGCCGCGTTGAACGCCAGGTCGGGGTCGCTCTCGGCGCGCCAGGACTTCAGACTGCGCCAGGTGATGCCGGCGCCGGGGCTGCCGGCGGGCAGCGAGTCCGGGTACCAGTAGGAGGCGTACGGCTGAAGGGGCTTGTCAGCAACGGCAGTTGGTGGGCGCGGGGTGCCGTTGGGCGCGGGGGCGGCGTATGCCGGGAGCGCCGGCACGAGGGCTGCGGCACCGGCGGCGGCCACCACGGCTCGTCTGGTGGGGTGCGGGTTCACGGGGTGCGGGTTCACCGGTTGTGCGTTCACGGGGTGCTGGTTCACGGGGTGCCTCCTGGTGGGAGCGTTACCGGACCTGGTCGGGGGTGAGGACGGCGGTGATGCCGCGCGCGGCGAGGTGGTCCCGGTCGTCGGCGCGGCTCGCGAGGACGGTGGTGGGGCGGGCGCCGTCGGCGGTGAGCCGGAAGAACGCCTCGAAGACGGCGCCGCCGGGGGCACAGGTGGAGCGGGACGCGGCGGCGCCGGGCACTACGAGGGCGGTGGTGCGGGGTGCGGGGGCGTAGGCACGGGCGCCGTCGCGGAACGCCTCGGCGGTACGGGAGATCACCTCGGCCGTGTCCTTGGGGCGTCCGTCGTTGGTCAACAGGCCGAGCCCGTATTCGAGTTCGGGGAAATCGGCGAGGTCGCGCGAGACGTCGTGCGAGCACCACCAGGTGATGCCCCACAGGTCCGGGCAGTCCAGGGCGTTCTCGACGGTCGCCTCGGTGAAGGCCGCCGCGTGCACGGGCGCCACCAGCGGGGCGGGCGCCCCGACCTCCTGGAGCCAGACCGGGCGGTGCGCGTCCGCCGCCCAGGCCTTGGACAGCTCGACCAGGTAGGCCGCGTGGTGCTCGGTGGGCACCGACAGCCGCCCGTGGAGCTGGGCGGTCCCGTTGAAGACCCAGGAGTGGACGGCGGTGACGGTGCCGCGCCGGGCCGCCTGGGCCGGCGTGAACGGCATGTCGTCCTGGTACCAGCAGGCGTCGTACTCGGCGTGCAGATGGAGCCGTCCGGGCGCGCCTTCCTCGCATGCGGCGAGCATCCGCTCCAGCCACGCGTCGACCTCGTCGGGGGTGGCCCGGTCGGGGTCGGGGTGGGGGCCGGCGGCGAACTGGTTGATCTCGTTGCCGAGGGTGAGGCCGATGAAGTTGGGCCGGTCGGCGAGGGCGGCGGCCAGGGTGCGCAGATAGGCGGCCTGTCCGTCGACGACGTCCGGGTCGGTGAACAGATTGCGGCGGTGCCAGGTGCGGGTCCAGGCGGGCAGGAAGTCGAAGCTCGACAGATGGCCCTGGAGCCCGTCGACGTTGACGTCGAGACCGCGTTCGGCGGCGGCGTCCGCGAGGTCGAGGAGGTGCTCGACCGCGCGGGGCCTGATCAGGGTGCGGTTGGGCTGGAAGTAGGGCCAGAGCGGAAAGACCCTTATGTGGTCGAGGCCGAGCGCGGCTATCGCGTCGAGGTCGGTGCGCACGGCGTCCGGGTCGTAGTCGAGCCAGTGATGGAACCAGCCTTGGCTGGGCGTGTAGTTGACGCCGAAGCGCGGGGCTGCCATGGGGTGAGCTCCAAAGTAGTTCTGCGGGCGGGGAGTTGGCGGCCCGACGGGCACGCCCGGGGTGGGCGCTACCCCTTGACCGCGCCCTCGCCGACCCCGCGGAAGAAGAACCGCTGGAGGCAGGCGAACAGCACGATCAGCGGGGCGACGGCGATGATGGTGCCCGCCGCGACGACGCGCTGGTTGTCGGAGAACGTGCCGTGCAGGAAGTTCAGGCCGACGGTGAGCGTGAAGTGTTCGGAGTCGGAGAGCACGATCAGGGGCCACAGGAAGTCGTCCCAGGCACCCATGAAGGAGAAGATCGCGACGACCGCGAGGGTGCCTTTCACGGCGGGCAGCGCGATGCGGGTGAAGCGCTGCCAGACGTTGGCGCCGTCGATGACGGCCGCCTCCTCGATCTCGTACGGGATGGTGTCGAAGGCGTTGCGCATCAGGAGGACGTTCATCGCGCCGATGCAGCCGGGCAGCACCACGGCGGCCAGGGTGTTGTTGAGCTCCAGGGAGCGCATGGTCGCGAACTGGGCCAGCATCGTCGCCTCGGTCGGCACGAGCAGCGCGAGGACGAAGACGATGCCGGCGGCGCCCCGGCCCTTGAAACGGAGCCGGGAGAGCGCGTATCCGGCCATCGCGGCGCCGATCACGTTGGTCGCGACGTTGGTGACGGCCACCTTCAGGGAGTTCAGGATGAAGTCCCAGACGGGGATGATGTCGGCGACGTCGCGGTAGTTGGCGAACGTCGGGTGCGCGGGCAGCAGCCGGGGCGGCGAGGTGTAGATGTCCTCGGTGGTGCCCTTGAGCGAGGTGGACAGCTGCCACAGGAACGGGCCGATCATGATGAGCAGCACGATCACGAGCACCGCGTAGCGCAGGGCGGTGCGCCACCGGGGGGCGCGGGCGCGGCGTGGTGCGGCCGGCTGCTGGGCGAGGGCGGCCATCAGTCCTTGTCCTTCCGGTCGGCCCGCAGCACGAGCAGCATCAGGACCAGGGTCAGCAGGAAGAGCACGATCGACATGGCGGAGGCGTAGCCGGTGCGGCCCTGGAGTCCGGTGCCGGCGCGCTGGATGAGCATGACGAGGGTGGTGTCGGCGCCGCCGGGGCCACCGGTCGGCCCCGCGATCATGAAGACCTCGCTGAAGACCTTGAAGGCGGAGACCGCGGAGAGCGCGCCGACCAGGACCATCGTGGAGCGCACGGAGGGCATGGTCACGGAGACGAAGCGGCGGATCGGTCCCGCACCGTCGACCTCGGCGGCCTCGTGGAGCTCCCTGGGTACGTTGGCGAGCGCGGCCAGGTAAATGATCATGTAGTAGCCGAGCCCCTTCCATACGGTCAGGGCCATCGAACTGAGCAGCAGCAGCCACTGGTTGGACAGGAACGGCACCGGGTCGACGCCGATCATGTGGAGCACCCCGTTGACGAAGCCGCGGTCGTCCAGCATCCACACCCACATCAGGGCGACGACGACCACCGACGCCACGACCGGCGTGTAGTACGCCGACCGGAAGAAGGCGATGCCGGGGATGTGCCGCTGGACCAGGAGGGCGAGGAGCAGCGGCAGCAGGACCAGACAGGGCACGACGAGGACCACGTAGAGCGCGCTGTTGCGCAGCGCGACCCAGAACTGGTCGTCGTGGAGGAGCGCCGTGAAGTTGTCGAAGCCGACGAAGCCGCCGGGGGTGAGGGTGCGGGCGTCGGTGAACGACTTCCACCACGTGGCGAGGAACGGATAGAGGTTGAAGGCGAGGGTGATCAGGAGCCCGGGCGCGAGGAGGAGCCAGGGGGTGAGGGCCCGGTGGGTGCGGCCCGCGGGGCGGCCGGCTACGCGGCCCGCGCGCCGGCCGGGGGCGGCGGTGCGCGGGCGGCCCGCGGCCCCCTTGGCGACGGTGGAGGTCGAAGCGCTCATCGGCGGGCCCGCCGGGCGGCCGGTAGGGGGATGCTCATCGCTCGATCACCGGGTCACTTCTGCTGGATCAGCTTGGTCATCTGGTTGGCCGCGCTGTCCAGCGCCTCCTTCGGAGACGCCTTGCCCTGAAGGCACTTGGCTATCTCGTTGCGCAGGATCGTCTTCATCTCGTCGCTGAACAGCACCGGCGTGTAGTTGACGGCTGTCGGCAGCATCTTGGCCGAGGCGACCCTGATCCGGCCCTCCTCGGACCCGTCGGCCTTGGTCCAGTACTCCTTGTCGAGCGAGCCCTTGGTGCTGGGGAAGACGGCGACCTTGTGGCCGAAGTCCTCCTGGTTCTTCTGGTCCGTGACGAAGTGTGCGAAGGCGAGCGCGGTCGCGGCGTTCTTGCTCTGCGCGTTGACCGAGAGGCCCTGCAGATACATGTTCTGCTTGCCGGTGTTGGTCGGCACGTCCGTGATGCCGAGGTTGCCGTAGAGCGAAGGGGCGTTCTTCTTGAAGGTGTCCAGGTCGTGGGCGCTGCCCGGGTTCATGGCGACTTCCTGCTGGAGGAACTTCTGCCCGGCCGTCTCGGCGGTGAGCGTCAGGGCCTGCTTGTGCAGCCCGCCCTCCCTGAACATGTCCTGATACTTCGTCAGGAACTCGACGCCCTTCGCGTCGTTGAAGGTGAACTTCGTGCCGTCCTTGCTCATGATGGAGACGCCGTACCGTCCGAAGTCCTCGACGGTCGGCGGCTGGGCCAGGGTCGCCTTGCCCTTCTTCGCCAACCGGGCCGCGTCCGCGAAGAGTTCGTCGAACGTCTTGGGCGCCTTCTCGGGGTCGAGCCCGGCGTCGCTGAACATCGCCTTGTTGTAGAAGAGGGGCCCGGTGTTCAGATACCAGGGGAAGGCGTACGAGCCGTCGAGCCCCGGCATGTCGAAGCCCTGCCAGGCGCCGTCCAGGTACTCGGGCTTGAACTTGGCGGCGACCTTGTCCTGGTCCAGGTTGAGCAGGGTGCCGGCCTTGGCGAGCGGATAGGCGAGGTCCGGGGAGAGGTTCACGACGTCGGGGAGGGTGCCGGCGGTGGCGTCGGCGCTCAGCTTGTCGGCGTAGTTGTCGGCGGGCTGGTCGACCCACTTCACCGTGGTGCCGGGGTTGACCTTCTCGAAGTCCTTGATGACGCCTTCGAAGTAGTCCTTGAAGTTGGCGCGGAGGTTCCAGGTCTGGAACTTGATCTCACCCTCGATCTTCCCGTCGGTGGCCGACCCCTTGCCGCCACCGCCGCCACCGCACGCGGTGAGCAGGGTGAGCGAGAGGGCGGCGCCCAGACCGACGGCCGTCCTGATCGCGACACTGCGATGAATGGACATGAGTGGCTGACTCCTTCGCCTCGTCCCGATGACGTTGCCGCACACCATGCAGCGGGTATTAATTGGCCGTCAATACCGAATAAGCGACCGGATTGACTAAACGTCGAGGTCAGGAGATCTAAAAAGGACTAAAGTCCTGAATGTTGGCACTCAACTAAGGCGGTTTAGTGACCTTCGACTAAACCGCGTTACCATCTGCGCATGAGCGAGATCGAAAGCGATGCGCCGCCGCCCCGCCGCCCGACGATGAAAGACGTGGCCAGAGAGGCGGGCGTCTCCACGAGCGCGGTCTCCTTCGCCCTCAACAACCGCCCTGGGGTGTCCGATTCGACCCGGCGCCGGGTCATACGGGTCGCGGACCGGCTCGGCTGGCGGCCGAGCTCGGCGGCGCGGGCGCTGTCCGGCGAGAACGCGGGGGCGATCGGGCTCGTCCTCGCCCGCCCCGCGGACAGCCTGGGCGGCGAGTCGTTCTTCCTCCAGCTCGTCTCGGGCATCCAGGCGAGCCTCGCGCCGCGCGACCAGGCGCTGGTGTTCCAGATGGTCGACGACGTCCAGGCGGAGTGCGAGCTGTACCGGCGGTGGTGGGCGGAGGGCCGGGTCGACGGGGTCATCGTGGTCGACCCCCGCGTCTCGGACCCGCGCCCTGAGACCCTCGCCGTACTTGGCCTGCCCGCCGTCATCATCGGCGGGATGGAGGCCCCGGGAAACCCCGGCTCACCCCAACTCCCGCGCCAGGCACGGCTCTCCAACATCTGGGCCGACGACTCCGGGGCGATGGATCTGATCGTGCGTCACCTGTACGGACTCGGGCACCGCCGCATCGGTCACATCGCGGGTACGCCGGGCTTCGCCCACACCGCGCGCCGGATCGCCTCGCTGCGGGCGACGGCGCGACGGCTCGGCCTGGAACACACGGTGTCCGTCACAACGGACTTCACGGACCGTCAGGGTGCGAAGGCCGCACGGCGGTTGTTCTCGGGGCCGGTGCCGCCGACGGCCCTCATCTGCGACAACGAGGTCATGGCGGTGGCGGCGGTCAGTGTGGCGGCGGAGCGGGGCCTGCTGATTCCGCGGGATGTGTCGGTCGTGTCCTGGGAGGACTCGGTCATCTGCCACACGCTGCATCCGCAGTTGACGGCGTTGGTGCGCAAGGCGGACGAGTTCGGGTGGCGGGCGGCGGCCCAGCTCTTGGAGTTGCTGGATGGGGGCGCGCCGCGCCAGCTCCAGGACCCACTGCCGCGGCTGCAACCCCGCGAAAGCACGGCCCCGCCTCCCGCGTAGGGTTCGGTTTCCCCGGAGCCCCCTGGGGCTGTGCCCCAGACCCCGGCGGCGCTTGCCCCCCACCCGTGCGGCAACTTGGGGGCGGCGGCTCCGGACGCCCCGTATTCCCGTCGCCGCTTCCCTGTCCATTGCCACGGCGGCTCTCGGGGAGTGAGCGGCCGTGCGGCCGTCCGGGATAGTGGTCCACACGAGGTAGGCAGCCGCCATCGAGGCCATGGCCGGCACCGCCCGAAACAGCCGACGCGGCGCGGTGTGCTGCTCAGCGTCTGCCATAGGGGTCCGTCTTCCCCACGAACGCGCCGACTTCCTTTGCGAACGGCCCGCAGGACTTCGCGTATGACCTCTGATTGTTCGCAAGTATCGCCAAATCCCTTACATACAACGCGAGTTCATCACTTGCGCAAGGGAGCAACAGATGACGATACTCGTCCCGTCGAGTTGGCATGCACGCGTCGCCTGCCGGGATCCGGGAAGCGACGCCCACGGCCGACACGCTCCATGGGCCCGGTGCGCGACCCGAGGCCGGGCTCACCCCCCACAGGAGGTTGTGAGTTGAAGCAGAGATGGATGTCAGGACGACGTGCGGCCACCGCCGCGGCCGGAGCCCTGGCGCTCGGCGCGACCTTGACCATGCAGAACGCGGCCGCGGCCCCCGCGCCGAACGCCGCCCCCCTGAGCGCCGCATCAGCCGGCCGGCTGGCGCACCGGATCGACGCCACCCTCGCCGGCCGAACAGCGGGCTCGTACTACGACGCCAAGACCAGGAAACTCATCGTCAATGTGGTCGACGCCGCGACCGCCGACACCGTCCGCACGGCAGGTGCCCAACCCCGCACCGTCAAGCACTCGATGAGACAACTCAAGTCTGCGCAAAGGGAGTTGAAGGAACGGGCGTCCATACCGGGCACGGCCTGGTCGATGGACCCCGTCAGTAACACGGTGGTCGTCAAGGCCGACCGTACCGTCACCGGCACCCGGCTGGCCCAGCTCGACAAGGCCGTACGCGACCTCGGTGACACGGTCACCCTGAAGAGAACGGCCGGCCGCTTCCAGCCCCTCATCGCGGGCGGCGACGCGATTTGGGGGAGCAACGCACGTTGCTCGCTCGGCTTCAACGTCACAGTGGGCGGACAACCGTACTTCCTGACCGCCGGGCACTGCGGCAATGCCGTCTCCAGTTGGTCCGACCAGCAAAGCGGTTCGGAGATTGCTGTGACCGAGGCGTCCACGTTCCCCGGCCATGACTACGCCCTGGTGCGCTACACCAGCGACATCGACCACCCGAGCGCGGTCGACCTGTACGACGGATCCTCACAGCCGATCAGCGGAGCCGGTGACGCCACCGTCGGCGAGCAGGTCCAGCGCAGCGGCTCCACCACCGGCGTCAACGGGGGGGGAGGTCACCGGACTCGATGCCACGGTCACCTACGAGGAGGGCCAAGTCGACGGCCTGATCGACACCACCGTCTGCGCCGAACCCGGCGACAGCGGCGGCTCGCTCTTCGACGGCAGCACCGCCCTGGGCCTGACCTCCGGAGGCAGCGGCGACTGCTCCTCGGGCGGGGAGACCTTCTTCCAGCCCGTCCCGGCAGCACTCCAGGCATACGGGGCACAGATCGGCTGAACCCCTCACGGCGACTGATGGGCATCCCGCGCCGGGGCACCCGATCACCCCCACGGCACGGGATGCCCATCCTCCAGCTCTGCTGGGCCCCCACGACAGGAAGTCCCGCAGCCGGCGCCGCAAGAAGGGGAACGCCCAAGCAGAAGTCGTTGCCGGGCAGAGCGATGTCGGAGCCGTTGCGGCGGGGCAGCCGGCGGACCTGTTCGCCGGCACCCCGAGCCGGCGGACCTGTTCGCCGGCACCCCGCTGTGCTGAGCACCCCTCAGCAGCTCAGCGAGGGAAGAGTGCGTCCAGCGGGAGCCGGGCCAGCAGGTGGGCTCCCGGCCCTGAGTCCTGGACGGTGAGTGAGCCGCCCAGATGCGTGGCGATGTCGCGGGCAATGGCCAAGCCGAGACCTGAACCGCCCTGGTCGCGGCTCCGGGCGTCGTCGAGCCGGGTGAAGCGTTCGAAGACTCGTTCACGATCGGCTGCCGGGATGCCCGGCCCGTCGTCACGAACCTCCAGCACCGCTGTCCCGTGAGCCTCGTCCACGCGCAGGGTCAGCAGAACACGTTGGTCGGCGTGCCGTTGCGCGTTGTCGAGCAGGTTGGTGACGAGTCGGGCGAGCCACAGCATGCTTCCGCGTACGGTGACCTCCGGGGCGATCTCCGTCACTACCGGGACCCGGTCAAGCTTGCGCGTACGAGCGGCTTCCCGGACGACTTCCGTGAAGTCGACGGCAGCGGAGGGCAGCGCCTGCGCTGTGTCGAGCCGGGCGAGCAGCAGCAGGTCGGAGGCGAGGTCCTGGAGTCGGACGGTGTCTTCCAGGGCCCCGCTGACGAGTTCGCCCCACAGGTCGGGGTCGGGATGGGCCTGGGCCACCTCCAGTTGCGTACGGAGCACGGTGATGGGGCTGCGCAGTTCGTGGGAGGCGTCGGCGATGAACTGGCGCTGGCGGGACACGGATGCTTCCAGGCGGTCCAGGGTGGTGTTCATCGTGGCCGCGAGCCGGGCGATCTCGTCCTGGCTGTGCGGTACGGGTACCCGGCGGTGCAGATCGCGGTCGCTGATCTCGGCCACCTCGGCCCGGATCGCCTCGACGGGGCGCAGCGCCCAGCCCGTGACCCGCCAGGTGACCAGGGCGACGGTGAGGACGAGCAGCGGCACCGCGAAGATGAGCGAGGCCCGGATGAACTCGTCCGCCGCGTCGGCCTCCCGCAGTGACGTGCCCGCGTACACGGTGATGAGGCCGTTCCTGGTGGCGGTGGTGACCTGCACGACGCGCTGGCGGTGCTCCTCGCGCACCGGACGGCCGGTCCAGGTTCCTCGTACGGTGCCCGGTGCGCTGGGGCGGGCGGTGGAGAGGGCGGGACGGCCGGTCAGGTTGGGGCTGGCCGCGAGCACCCGCCCGTGGGCGTCGACGACCTGGAGGAAATCGGTGCCTCGGTCCGGCGTCAGCACGGCGCCCAGCCGGCCTTCGGCCGCGAGACCTGCGGTGAGGACGGCCTGCCGTTCGGCGTCGGTCTGGGCGTTGCGCATCAGGTTGCTCTCCAGCAGCCCGAGCAACCCGAAGGAAGCGATGCCGAGCGCCAGCGCGACCACGACCGACGCGCCAAGCGTGGCGCGGGCCCGCACGGACCGGGGACGGAGCGGCCGGGCGAGACTGCGGAGCATGGCGACGGCTCGGCGGCGCAAGCCGCCAGGCGCTGCGTCGCTGCCCGCCTCCTGCTCAGCCACCGTCGGCAGCCAGCCGGTAACCCGCACCCCGGACGGTTTCCACAGCAGCCCGCCCGAACGGGGTGTCGATCTTACGGCGCAACGCGCTGACGTGGACCTCGACGACGTTCAGGTCACCCTCGTACGCGGCGTCCCACACCTGCTCCAGGATCTCCCGCTTGGGCACGACCTCGCCGGCGCGGCGAGCCAGGTGCACGAGCACCGCGAACTCGCGCGAGGTCAGCCGGGCTTCGGTCCCGCCCCGGGTGCAGCGCTGGCCGGCCGGGTCGATCACCAGGTCGCCGAATTCCATGATCTGCGGGCCGCGCCGGCCCGTGCGCCGGATGAGGGCGCGCAGCCGGGCCACCAGGACGACGTATGAGAACGGCTTGGAGAGGAAGTCGTCGGCGCCGGTGTCAAGGGCTTCGGCCTCGTCGTACTCGCCGTCCTTCGCGGTGAGCATCAGGATGCCGGACTCGCAGCCCTCGGCGCGCAGTCGGGCGCAGACCCGGTAGCCGTTGATTCCGGGCAGCATGATGTCGAGCACAATGACGTCGTAATCGTGCTCGCCCGCCAGCCACAGACCCTGCGGGCCGTCGTGGGCGACGTCCACCGAGAAGCCCTCGGCCTGGAGCCCTCGTTGCAGGGCCGCGGCCAGCCGCCGCTCGTCCTCGACCACCAGTACGCGCATGGGGCAAGGTTCTCAGGTCGAGCCGCCGGCTTGCTGAAGGGTTCTTCAGGTCGCTTCAGCAAAGCTTCAGCATGTTCCCCGCATGATCTGCCCGAGCCGGGTGCGTGCCCGGTGGAACGCGAGGAGCAGCCAGATGACTCAGTCCAACCCCCAGCCTCCCGAGCACCCCGTGGGTCCGGGAGAGGAGGCTGCCGGGCCGGCCAAGGCGCCGCGGCGCCGCGGCCGCTTCACCCGGCTGACCCGCCAGGGGCGTACACGATGGGTGGCGCTCGGGCTTGTGATCCTGATCGGCGGAGGCGCGGCGGCTGCGGTCGTGGCTGAGCACCACCACGAGGAGCGTGCCGGCGGCCGGTACGCCCCCGAGGGCCAGGACCACCGCGGCGGTCCGCAGTCGGAAAGCCGGGGCGGGGAGAAGAAGACGCGGGAGGCCGGGCAGCAGCGATGGGGTGGCGCCGCCGGTGAACTTGAGCAGGCCCCGGCGCCGCTCCCCGCTCTGCCGGCCACGCAGGCCGTGGACAAGGCGACGGGTGCCGTCTCCGGCGGCAAGGTCGAATCGTTGCGGGTGGTTGCCCAGCAGGGTGGCGGCAGCGGCTGGCAGGTCGTGGTGCTCGACCCCGAAGGGGTCCGGCACGTGGTGACTCTGGCCGGCGCCGACGGCACGCCCACCAGCAACACCGTCGCCCAACAGGGCCCGGGAACGACTCGCTGACCGAGCCGCCACGAGCCGTTCGACCTATTTGTCCGGCACCGGCAGGGTGGACAGGTCGAACGGCGCGAGGTCCTCTCGACGCTCAGTAGGACGATTGAACGGCCTGACAGACCGGATCCGGCAGCGGCAGATGCTCCAGGCCGCCGAAACAGCCGGTGTTCTGCGTGGGCCATGCGGGCGCCGGCACCTGCCGCCTGTGGGGGGCCGGGCGAGGGGAACTGCGCGTTCCGCGCACACCGGCTCTCCCCCGATGGACCTCCGCGGAGCTCAGGCGGCGCTCAAACCCCCCAGCGCCCCCGGCAACTCCCCCACATGCAGCACCCCGAGCCACCGCGTCGCCCGCGTCAGCGCGACGTACAGATCGCTCGCCCCATACTCCCCCGGCTCCACCACCAGCACCCCGTCGAACTCCAGCCCCTTCGCCTGACGCGGGTCGATCAGCACGACCTCCCTCGTCAGGTCCGGGGTGGGGCCACCGGCCGTGTCGGCGGGCAGGGCCGCGCGGAGCGCCTCGTGGAGGTGGGCCGGGGCGATCACCGCGAGGCGGCCCGCACCCCGCTGGGCGGACACCGCGCGGGCCGCCTCCGCGCCGAGCACGTCGGGCGCTACGCGCCGGGCCCAGGGGCGTACCCCCGTGGACCGCACCGAGCGCGGCGGCACGAAGGACGGGTCCCCCGCACGGCACACCTCCGCCGCGACCTCCATGATCTCGGCGGGCGTACGGTAGTTGACGCCCAGCCGCACGTGCTCCCAGTGCCCGTCGGCGACGTACGGCGCGAGGATCCGTTCCCACGACCCCACCCCCGCCGCCTCCGCGGTCTGCGCGGGGTCGCCGACGAGCGTCATCGAACGGGTCGGGCAGCGTCGCATGAGCAGCCGCCAGGCCATCGCCGAGAGCTCCTGCGCCTCGTCGACGATGATGTGGCCGAACGCCCAGGTACGGTCGGCCGCGGCCCGCTCGGCCGCGCTGCGGTGGTCGGCCTCCTCGTGCCGCTCCGCCATCCGCTCGGCGTCGATGATGTTGTGCGCCGCGAGCACCTCGGACTCCTCGTCCTCGAACTCGTACGACTCCGATCCCGCGGAGAGGTCGAGCACGCCCTGCGCGTAGGCGATCCGCTCCTGGCGTTCGGCCTCGGCGGCGGCCCGCGCCGCACTGTCGTCCTCGCCGAGCAGTTCCGCCGCCTCGTCGAGCAGCGGCACGTCGCCGGGTGTCCACGCGCCGCCCTCGCGCCGGATCGACTTGGCGTCGGCGTCCGGGAGATGGGCCGGGTCGGCGAGGAAGTCCGTCACGAGCTCCTCGGCCGTCAGCTGCGGCCAGAGCTCCCCGATCGCCGCGTGCACCTCGGGGCTCGTCGCGATCTCCTTGCCCATCTGCGCGGCGTCGTCGGGGCCCAGCAGGTTCGGCCCGCCGAAGGGGTCGGCGCCGATGCGCTCCACGAGCTGCGCGGTGAGCGCGTCGATGATGTGGAAGGCGAAGTGGGGGCGGGCCAGGTTGTGCGGGAGCCCGCTCTCGCGCGCCTTCCACCGGGCGTCCTCCGCCATCGCCCGGTCGAGCTGGAGCGTGCCGTAGCCCTCGTGCGGGATGTCGATGCCCCGCTCGGGCACGGTCTGGCGGTCGCGTACGACGGCCGCGAGCACGTCGGCCATCGCGGCGCGGCCCTTGACCTCCGCCGCTTCCGGGGTGTCGGTGCCGGTCGCGTGTACGCCGGGGAAGAGCTCGGACAGGGTCGAGAGGAGCACCCCGGTCTCGCCGAGTGAGGGCAGGACATCGCCGATGTAGCCGAGGAACGCGGGGTTGGGTCCCACGACGAGGACGGCCCTGCGCGCCAGCAACTCCCGGTGCTCATACAGGAGATAGGCCGCCCGGTGCAGCGCGACGACGGTCTTTCCGGTGCCGGGGCCGCCTTCGACGACGAGTACTCCGCGGTGCGGGGCGCGGATGATGCGGTCCTGCTCGGCCTGGATGGTCTGCACGATGTCGTGCATCCGGCCGGTGCGGGCGGCGTCGAGCGCGGCGAGCAGCACCTCGTCGGCGGTGGCGCTCTCGTGTCCGGTGCGCTCGGAGTCGGTCAGGTCGAGCAGCTCGTCGTGGAGCGCGGTGACGGTGCGGCCCTCGGTGGTGATGTGCCGCCGGCGCCGCAATCCCATGGGGGAATAGCCGGTGGCGAGATAGAAGGGGCGGGCGACTTCCGCGCGCCAGTCGATCACGAGAGGGGTACGTTCGCGGTCGTCCCTGCGGATTCCGATGCGTCCGACATGACGCGACGTACCGTCTTGGAAATCGAGCCTGCCGAAGCACAGCCCGTTCTCGCCCGCATTCAGGGCGCCGAGCAGTCCGGACTGTTCGGCGACCAGCACATCGCGCTCAAGGCGGGCCTGGAGACCCGTCCCGGCCTGCGCCAACGCCGTCCGCGTCGCGGCCTCGGCCTGGTCCCGCAGCTCGTCGAGGCGGGCGTAGAGACCGGTGATGAATTGCTGTTCCTTCCGAAATTCCTCGGTTGACAATTCCACTCCTGACGCGTTACAGTGCTCTCATAAGGCTTCTTCGTATCTTTGTTGTGCCGAGACACGAAACACCTAATATACGCAAGGGAATGCCCCGGATGTCAATTCATCCGGGGCATTTTCTTTGCGCTCGGGACACGTCAGGTCAGGGGTCGGTGCGGCTCACATCAGAGGACGTCTTCGAGCTCCCGCGCCAGCCGCCGCTTGGGGCGCGCACCCACCATCGCCTTCACCGGCTCGCCCGCGCGGAAGACCATCAGCGTGGGCATCGACAGGACGCCGTACTTCGCGGTCGTCTCCGGGTTCCGGTCCACATCGAGCTGGACGATCTTCAGCCGGTCCGCCTCCTCCACCGCCAGCGCGCTCAGGACCGGGGCGAGCTGTCGGCACGGCCCGCACCAGTCGGCCGTGAACTCCACCAGGACCGGAAGCCCGGCCTTCATCACCTCGGCGTCAAAGGTCTCGTCGGTGACCTCGTCCACGCCTGCCGCCTTGATCATTGCGTCGTCTCCTCTGCTGAGTGCTCTGCTGTGTGCGGTGGGATCTGCCCGGCCGGCGTCGGCGGGCTCAGTTCGCAGCGCGGCTCGGGGCCTCCCGGGACCCGCGCCGTCGCCATCACCTCCGCCCGTGCCAGCTCCTCGCCGACCTGGGCGCGTACGGCGGTGAGTTCACCGATCAGCGCATCGAGCTCGGTCAGCTTGCGGCGGTACACGGCGAGCGACGCGGGGCAGGTGTCCCCCGCCGGATGGCCGGCCCGCAGACACTCCACGAACGGCCGGGTCTCCTCCAGCTCGAACCCGAAGTCCTGCAGGGTCTTGATCTGCCGGAGCAGCCGCAGGTCGTCCTCGTCGTAGGTCCGGTAGCCGTTGCCTGTGCGCCGCGCGGCCAGCAGGCCACGCGACTCGTAGTACCGAAGCGTGCGGGTGGTCGTCCCTGCCCGCGCCGCGAGCTCGCCGATGCGCATGACAAGGACGGTAATCCTTGACGTCGGCGGCAGGGCAAGCCGGGCGGGCGGGGCGAACCCGGCGCGGTCGGGGCCCGGTCAGTCCCGTACCGGCGGCAGCAGTGGCTTTCCCTCGCGGCCGCCGACCGGCGACGAGAGGACGATCGACGTCGTCGTACGTCCCAGCACCGAGGTCTGCTCCAGGACCTCTTCCAGGTGGGCGGTGTCGGCCACGGCCACCTTGAGGATCCAGCAGTCCTCGCCCACCACGTGGTGCACCTCGATGATCTCCGGGCGCTCCATCAGCTCCAGCGTCCTCGGGTGCTTCAGGTTGTAGCCGCCGTGCGGGTTGACCCGGATGAACGCCTGGATGCCGTAGCCGAGGCGGGCCGGATCGACGCGCGCCCCGTACCCCGTGATCGTGCCGCCCGCCTCCAGTCTGCGCAGCCGCTCGGTGACGGCCGCGGGGCTCAGCCTGACCCGCCGGCCGAGCTCACTGAGCTTGATTCGGCCCTCCCGCTGGACGAGATCGAGCAGCTGCCGGTCCACCTGATCGAACCCCGCTGAGGAATCGTTGGCCGCACTCCGCGAATGCCGTGGTTCTTTCGGTACCGCCGCAAGATCTCCCATGTTTCCCCCTTCAGTCCCGGAGCCGTCAACGTAACACTGGTATCCGGGAAAACCCGTGATGGGGAAGGGAATTGACGGCATGCGTGACGTTCTGGTCATCGGCGGAAACCGCTACTTCGGCAAGCGGCTGATCACCCGGCTGCTCGCGGCCGGCGACCGGGTCACGGTCCTGAACCGGGGGTCGGCGCCACCCCCGCCGGGCGTGGTCCACCTGATCGCCGACCGCGACGACGAGCCGTCCCTGGCCGCGGCCATCGGCGAGCGCACTTTCGACGCCGTCGTCGACCAGGTCTGTTACACCCCCCGCCAGGCCGCGATCGCGCGCCGCGTCTTCACCGGCCGCACCGCGCGGTACGTCATGACGTCCACGGTCGAGGTGTACGAGTACGAGGACCGCGCCGAGCCCGTCGGCGAGGACGCGCTCGACGCGGCCACCGTCATCATTACCCCTGAACTCCCCTGGCACGAGCCCGAGTTCGTGGCCGAGTACTACGGGGAGGGCAAGCGGCAGGCCGAGGCGGTGTTCGCCACCGGACCGCCCTTTCCCCACGTCGCGGTGCGGGTGGCCCATGTCCTGGGCGGGGCGGACGACTTCACCGGGCGCCTCACCCATTACGCCGACCGGATCCGCGCCGGTGAGCCCGTCGCCATCGCCGCGGCGAACCGTCCGGCGACGTACATCGACGTCGAGGAGATCGCGGCGTTCCTGTTCTGGGTGACGCGGCAGGACTTCACCGGTCCGGTGAACGCCGCATCGCACGGGCCGCTGGTCACCGAGGACATCGTGGCCGCGATCACCGGTACGTTCGACGGCGGCCATCCGGCAGTGCGCTACCAGCCGGTGGAGGTCGGCGCGGTGTCGCCGTTCTCCTTCGCCCGCTCGTACGCCATGGACAACGCCCGCGCCGAGTCCCTCGGCTTCACCTTCTCGCACACCGAGGACTGGCTGACGCGCGCCGTCACCGAGACACTGGGAGTCAACTGACATGCAGTACCGCAACCTTGGCCCTTTCCAGGTGGGCGCCATCGGCTACGGGGCGATGCCCCTGTCCATCGAGGGCCACCCCGACGAGACCCGGGCGCAGGTCACCGTGCACGCCGCGCTCGACGCCGGGATCACCCTCATCGATACCGCCGACTCCTACTACGCGCCGGGCGGCGAGCCCGGCCACAACGAACTCCTGGTGGCCCGCGCCCTGGCCGCCTACGGCGGCGCGACCGATCATGTCCTGGTCGCCACCAAGGGCGGCCGGGGCCGTACCGACGACGGCGGCTGGACGGTTCAGGGCGACCCGGGCCATCTGCGCCGCGCCGCCGAGGCCTCGCTCAAGCGGCTCGGTGTCGAGGCGATCGGCCTCTACCAGCTGCACAAGCCCGACCCAGGGGTGCCGTTCGCCGAGTCCGTGGGCGCACTGCGCGAGCTGGCAGAGGAGGGCAAGGTCCGTGCGGTGGGGATCTCCAATGTGGACACCGGGCAGATCGGCGAGGCGCGGCGCGTCCTGGGTGACCTGCTCGTCTCCGTACAGAACCGCTACTCACCGGCCGTGCGCGACAGCGAGCCGGAGCTGCGGCTCTGCGCGGAGCTGGGGCTGGCGTTCCTGCCGTGGAGCCCGCTGGGCGGGATCTCGCGCAGCGCGCTCGAAGGAACGGGCGGCGCCCCCGCACCCGATTCCGCCTTCCACACGGTGGCGCGTGCACGGAACGTAAGCCCTCAACAGGTCGTTCTGGCCTGGCTGTTGAGCCTATCGCCCACGGTGGTGCCGATCCCGGGAGGCAGCCGCCCCGCTTCGGTACGGGACTCCGCGGCTGCGGCCGATCTCGTACTGAGCGGGGCGGAGCTTGCGCTGTTGGGGTGAGCGGGCGGGGCGGGCGGCGCTGCCGGGGTGAGCCATGGCGGAGCTTGCGCTGCCGGGGCGGGCGGGGTGGCGGAAGGAACTTGCACTGCCTGGGTGAACCCGGCAACACCGGCCGCCCCCCTCCACCGTGCCGGCTTCAGATGGTGAGGCTCTCGCGCTCCTCGACGCTCTCGCCCGCCTGCTCGTCCCCCTTGCCGCGGCGCGGCAGCAGCACGGCGACCAGGACGGTTCCGACCCCCAGGATCACCGCGCCGACGAGGCTGGTGCGGGCGACCGCGTCGGAGAAGGCGGAGCCGACCGCATGGCTCATCTGCTGGGCGCCGGCGGCCAGTTGCTCGGCCTGCGCCTTCAGCTGGGCCGCCTGCTGCGGGGAGCCCGCGTGCAGCGCCTGCGCGCCGAGCTGCTTGGCCTGCTCGCCGATGCCCTGGGCGACGGCATACCCGGCGCCCACGGAATCCTGCGCGGTGCTGAGCGCGGAGGCGGGCAGCTTCGTACCCGCGGTGGCGTCCGCGAGGTGCGAGGAGTACGACTTGGCGAGCACCGAGCCGAGGATGGCGATGCCGAGCGAGCCGCCGAGTTCGAGCGAGGTGTCGTTGACGGCGCCGCCGACGCCGAGTTCGGCCTCGGGGAACGCGCCCATGATCGCATCGGTGCAGGGTGAGAGGGCGAGTCCGATGGCGACACCGAGGATGATCAGCGGGGCGAGGAAGTCGCCGTACCCGGAACCGGAGTCGACGCGCGTGAGCAGCGCGAGCGCGACGGTTCCGGCGACCATGCCGGCGGTGACCGTGACCTTCATGCCGAGCCGCGGCGTGAGCAGACCGGTCAGGGCGGAGCCCACGAAGACCGCGCCGGCCAGCGGCAGCATGCGGATGCCGGTCTCCAGCGGGGTGTAGCCGAGCACGAACTGGAGGTGCTGGGTGAGGTAGTAGAACGCGCCGAACACGGCGAGGAAGAACAGCGCGACCGCGAGCAGCGAGCCGGAGAACATGCGGTGCGCGAAGCGGCGTACGTTCAGGACGGGCCGCGGGTGGCGCAGCTCCCACAGGACGAAGAACACGAAGCCCAGGCCGGCGACGACGGCGGCGCCGATCGCCTTGGCGTCCCAGCCGAAGTGCGGGCCCTGGATGATCATGTAGACGAGCGCGCCGACGGAGACCACCGAGAGCAGGCCGCCGATGTAGTCGATGCGGTCGTGGTGGGCGGCCTTGGACGGCGGTACGAGGACGAGCGCGCCGACGACCGCGAGCAGCGCGATCGGCACGTTGATGAGGAACGTCGAGGCCCAGCCGTGGTTCTCCAGAAGCGCGCCCGCGACCAACGGCCCTGCGGCGATGGCGATTCCGGCGGTCGCGGTCCACAGCAGGATCGCCTTGGCACGCTCCGCGCGCGGGAAGGTGGAGGCGAGCAGGGACAGGGTCGCGGGCATGATCAACGCGGCGCCGACGCCCATGACGGCGCGGGAGGCGATGACGCCCGTCGAACTGTCGACGAGCGAGCCGGCCACGGAGGCGCCCGCGAAGACGAGGAGCCCGAGCACGAGTGCGCCCCGGCGGCTGTACTTGTCGCCTATCGCGCCGAGCAGCAGCATCAGCGCGGCGTACGGCACGGTGTAGCCGTCGATGACCCATTGGAGGTCGGAGCTGCTGAGCCCGAGGTCTTTGGTCATGTCGGGGGCGGCGACGGTGAGGGCGGTGTTCGCCATCACGATGATCAACAGGCTCAGGCAGAGCACGAGCAGCGCCCACCAGCGCCGCCGGTAGGGCGCCCCCATCGTCTCGACGGGATCCTTGATGACGAGACCCACGGTGTCTCACCCTTCCTCGGTCTTGCTCTCCCCGGAGGTCTGCTGCGGCCTCCGGGCCCCCATGGGGGAAGATCTACTTGCACATCACTGTGCAATTACACACTGCTGTGCAATTTACGCCTCTGCACGGCGCTGTGCAAAATGGGGCGGTGACTGCTACCCCTGCCGCCCCCTCGGGGGGCCGCGCCGACGCGAATCGCCGCCGCATCATGGAAGTGGCCTTCGCCGAGCTGATGCGCGACCCGGACGCGTCGATGGACCACATCGCCCGGGCGGCGGGTGTCGTACGGCGCACGGTGTACGGGCACTTCCCGAGCCGGGACGCGTTGATCGCGGCGCTGGTGGACGAGGCGGCGGAGACCGTCGCGGACGCGCACCGCGAGGGACGCGAGGGGATCACGGACCCGGCCGAGGCGCTGGCCCGCGCCACCCTCGCGGTCTGGGAGATCGCCGACCGTTACCGGCTTCTGGTCGCGCTGGCCCAGCGCAGCGTCACCATGGCGGGCATCAAGCAGCGCCTCGCGCCGGTCCGCAAGGAGTGCGTGGACCTGCTCCAACGGGGCCTGCGCGAGGGCGTGTTCGCCTCACCGCTGGCCCCGGCTGCCCTCGCCTACGTACATGAGCAGTCCCTGTTCGGCCTGATGGAGGCCGTGAACGAGGGGGCGCTGCCCGCCGCGGAGGCCGGTCGCGCGGCGGCGACGACGCTGCTGCTCTCGGCGGGGGTGCCGGCGGGGCGCGCGGCGGAGGTTGTGACGGCGGCGCTCACGCGCTAGCCGGGTGCGCGGGCTGGCCGGGTGCGCGGGGCGGGTGCCCCGTCCGGTCCGCCTCGCGCCGGGCGGGGCGCCGGCCGGGTGCGGCTCGCGCCGGGCGGGGCGCCGGCCGGGTATGGCTCGCGCAGGGTCAGGAGTGGGCGGACTCCGCCAGGATCCGGGCGAGTTCGCGCGGGCGGGTGACCATGGGCCAGTGGCCCGAGTCGAGGTCCACGTACGAGACATGGGCGGCGCGCGCGAGTTCGGGGCTCTCGCCCTCGGCGATCCACTCCTTCGCCTGGGTGGGGGTGAACTCCGGGCACACCACCACGACGGGGATGCCGAAACGGCGCTCGTCGGCGAGGCGCACGATTCCCCTGGCCACCGCTTCCGGTACGGGAATCGCGGTGGACGCGATGCGCTCGCGGGCCGCCCCGTCCAGGTCGGCGGCGTCCGGCCCCTCGAAGGGGGCCCAGCCCGGGAACGGCATTCGGCCGTCCTCGATCGCGAAGAAGTCGGCGTAGGCCCGGCCGTCGGGAGCGGGGAAGCCGCCGATCAGGACGGCGCCCGCGACCTTGCCGGGGCGTGCGTCGACCGCGAGCCAGGCCAGGCTCGCGGCCACGGAGTGCCCGACCACCAGTGGCTTCCGCGGCGCGGCGTCAACAGCCGCGAGCACGGCGGCGACCTGGTCGTCGAGGGTCGCGGAGGCGTCGCCGTCGCCCTGCCCGGGCAGGGTGAGCGGCACCGGCCGGTGGCCGAGCGCGGCGAGTTCCGCCGCGACCTCGTCCCATGCGGTCCCGTCGAGCCACAGGCCGGCGATGAGCAGGATGTCCACGGTGATCCCCCGGGGGCAGCAGCAGAAGACGCGTCGCCGGCACGCTACCTCCCCCCTCTGACAACGGGCCGGCCGCCCGAGGGGTCGCGGCGGAACCCGCCACGGGCTTCGCACTGTGAAACAGCCGCCGCAGCAGGGTTGTTGACGTCGCTCGACAGCACGGGCGCGCACCGGACCGCGCCACTCCCCCTGTCTTTTAGCCTCCAGTGAATCTGTAGCGCGCGCGGAGCCCGTGCGGCGAAAGTGACGGCCGGGTCAACCGCCCTTTCCCTCACGGAGGTTCAGGATGCGCCGTCGTACCACGCTGAGCATGACCGCCGCCGCCGCGCTCGCCCTCGCCGGTCTGGCCACCGCCCCGGCCCAGGCCGCACCGGCCGACAAGCCGCAGGTGCTCGCCTCCTTCACGCAGACGAGCGCCACCAGCTCGAACGCGTTCCAGGCCGCCCGCGCCGACCAGTCCCAGTGGTCCGCGTACGGCTTCGACTGGTCGACGGACTACTGCTCCGACTCCCCCGACAATCCCTTCGGCTTCCCCTTCAAGTCCTCCTGCGCCCGGCACGACTTCGGCTACCGCAACTACAAGGCGGCGGGCCAGTTCCCGGCCAACAAGGCGCGCATCGACAGCGCCCTGTACGAGGACCTGAAGCGGGTCTGCACTGCGTACAGCGGCGCGAAGAAGACGTCGTGCGACGCGACGGCGTGGACGTACTACCAGGCGGTGAAGGCCCTCGGCAGCTGACCCCGGCCGGCCAGGCCCCCGGTACCGGACCCCGCCCCCGGCTGGGGGCGCCGCGCCCTCCTCAGTACGGGGGCCGCACCCCGAGCCGGCCCCTCGGCTTTCCCGAGGCGCATGACGTCGACGAGGCGTTCCGACAGGCGCACGGCGGCGAACCGCAGTTCAGCCACGGTCATTGCGGGGGCGCCTGGCAGCATGACCCCGTGACGCACCCACGCAACGACGCCAACCCGGAGCCCGAGCCCGCGCCTGGCTCAGGCCCCGCGCCCGCGACCGTATCCAGCCCCGGCTCCGCGCCGCACCCCCCGCTCCCCGCCTGGTTGCGCGTCACTCAAGGGGAGACACGGTGGGCATCCACCGCAGCCGTGGGGGTCGCGGTCGCGTTGCAGTGGACCTTGCCCGCGCGGCTGAGCATTCAGCCGGGGTGGCTGCTGCCCGCCCTGGAGATCGCGCTCATGGTCGCCCTGGTCGCCGCCAACCCCGTACGCATCGAGCGCCCCTCGCGGCTCTACCGGCCGGCCGGGCTCGTGCTGATCGCCTGTATCAGCGCGGCCAACGGCTGGTCTGCGGTGCGGCTCGTGGTGGGGCTCGTGCGGGGGCAGGAAGGCCACGACGCGGCCGCCCTGCTGGTGACGGGCGGTGGCATCTGGCTGACCAATGTGATCGTGTTCGCGCTCTGGTACTGGGAGTGGGACCGGGGCGGCCCGCTCGCCCGGGTGCGGGCGGACCGCGCCTACCCCGACTTCCTCTTCCCGCAGATGCAGAGCCCCGAACTGGCCCCGCCGCACTGGGAACCGGCCTTCCCGGACTACCTGTACCTGTCGTTCACCAACGCCACCGCGTTCAGCCCCACCGACGTCATGCCGCTCAACCGGTGGGCGAAGATGCTGATGGTGCTTCAGTCCGCGGTGTCGCTGCTGACCGTCGTGCTGGTCGTCGCCCGCGCCGTCAACATCCTCAACTAGGCACCTGCGAGGTCGCCTTCCGCTCGTCGCGCTGCTCCGGCACCGACGGCTCCGCCTCCCCCGCCGTCAACATCCGCTCGTCGAACGGGAGTCGTCCCGCCAGGACCTCCCCCACCCGGGCCTTGTCGATCTCCTTCGTCCAGGTGCCCACGAGGACGCAGGCGACCGCGTTGCCCGCGAAGTTGGTCAGCGCCCGCGCCTCGCTCATGAAACGGTCGATGCCGACGATCAGGCCGACGCCGTCGACCAGTTCGGGGCGGTGCGACTGGAGGCCGCCCGCCAGGGTCGCGAGGCCCGCGCCGGTGACGCCCGCCGCACCCTTCGAGGCGATGATCATGAACAGGAGCAACGAGATCTGCTCACTCGCGCCCAGCGGCTTGCCCATGGCGTTGGCGATGAACAGGGAGGACATCGTCAGGTAGATCGCGGTGCCGTCAAGGTTGAAGGAGTAGCCCGTCGGCACCGTGATGCCGGCGACCGAGCGGCTCACCCCCAGGTGCTCCATCTTCGCGATCAGGCGGGGCAGCGCCGACTCCGACGACGACGTCGACAGGATCAGCAGGAACTCCCTGGCCAGGTACTTCAGGAGGCTGAAGATGTTGACGCCGGTCAGGAGCTTCAGGATCGCGCCGAGTACGACGAAGACGAACAGGGCGCAGGTGACGTAGAAGCCGATCATGATGACGGCGAGCGCCTTCAGGGCGTCCACGCCGGTCTCGCCGACCACCCCCGCGATCGCGCCGAACGCTCCGATGGGCGCCACCCACATGACCATCGCCAGGATGCGGAAGACGAGCCGCTGGATGTGTTCGACGCCGCGCA
Source organism: Streptomyces sp. NPDC048361 (assembly GCF_040651795.1). Taxonomy (NCBI): domain Bacteria; kingdom Bacillati; phylum Actinomycetota; class Actinomycetes; order Kitasatosporales; family Streptomycetaceae; genus Streptomyces; species Streptomyces sp. NPDC048361. The sequence goes on along the minus strand of NZ_JBEZKW010000007.1, from coordinate 101,796 downwards.
GCACCGGCTGCCCGGCCGAGCCGAGCGCCTGGAGGGCGAAGCCGGCGAGGAGGGCGATCAGGAGGGTCTGGAGGACCTGGCCCTCGGTGAAGGCGGACACCATGGTCTTCGGGATGATCGAGAGCAGGAAGTCCGCGGTCGACTCGCTCGCGCCCGCGGCCTGCTTGGCGCCGGCGTGCCGCGCGGCCTCGGTCAGGTGGAGGCCGCTGCCGGGCTCCAGGATGTTGCCGACCACGAGGCCGATGGCGAGCGCCACGGTCGACATCACGAGGAAGTAGCCGAGCGCGAGGCCGCCCACCGCACCGACCTTCGCGGCCTTGCGCACCGAGCCGACGCCCAGGACGATCGTGCAGAAGATGATCGGCGAGATCATCATCTTGATCAGGTTCACGAACCCGGTGCCGATCGGCTTCAGCTGGACGGCGACCCCCGGCGCCGCGAACCCCACCACGATGCCGAGCAGCACCGCGCCGATCACGGCCAGGTAGAGGTAGTGGGTGCGCTCCCGGCGCGCGGGTCGTTCGTTGCGTGCGGGGCGTTCACTGCGCGCGGGGCCTCGGCTGTTTGCGGGGCCTTCGCTGCGTGGGGTGGCGGCTGGCTCGGCCACGGGGGGTCCTCCTAGATAGCGGCTGCCGCTGCGGCCATGTCCCACGGCCGGGGCCGGCCATGTCCCGATGGCCGATTCAGCGATCCCCGCGACTATCCAGCACCCTGTGACGCCGGTCACCCTTACGTGCATTTCGTTCACACAGAACCAGCCAGCACACTTACCGGATGCGTCTCCCAGGACCCCGCTCCCTCGCCGGTCAGCTCTTCGCCATGCAGGTGGTCCTGGTCGCCTCGATCGTGGCAGGGTGCGCGCTCTTCTCGTACGTCACCGACCGCCACCAGGCCGAGGAGACCGCGCGGCGCCAGGCGATCGCGACCGCCACCTCCGTCGCCGCCTCGCCCTCGGTGATCGCCGCAGCCCGCACCAAGGACCCCACGGCTGCCCTCCAGCCGTACGCGGAGACGCTGCGCACCACGACCGGCGTCGACTTCGTCGTGGTGATGGCGCCGGACGGCACCCGCTGGACGCACCCGGTGCCGGGCGAGATCGGGAAGGCGTATCTCGGTGACACCGGCCCCGCGCTGCGCGGCAAGACGTTCGCGGAGACCCACATGGGGGTGCTCGGCCCTTCCGTGCGGGTCGTGGCACCCGTGCGCGACCCCGATGATCATGGCCGGATCACCGCGCTCGTCAGCGCGGGCATCACCATCGACCGGATCAGCGAGCAGGTGCACAAGCAGCTGGCCGCGCTCGGCGCGATGGCGGGCGGCGCGCTCACCCTCGGCGGCCTCGGTACCTACGTGATCAACGCGCGGCTGCGCCGGCACACCCACGGCATGAACGCCGCCGGGCTGAGCCGGATGCACGACTACCACCAGGCCACCCTGCACGCGGTACGCGAGGGGCTGCTCATGCTCGACGGGGAGCGGCGGATCGCGCTGATCAACGACGGCGGTCGCGAGCTGCTCGGGCTCGGCGAGGACGTGGTGGGCCGCCCGGTGGCCGGCCTCGGTCTGCCCGCCGCGCTCGCCGGGGCGCTGCTCACCGACGGGCCGAGGGTGGACGAGGTGCACATGACCGCCGACCGGATCGTGGTCCTCAACAGCCGCCCGGTCTCCTCCGGCGACCGGCGCGGCACCGTGGTCACCCTGCGCGATCACACCGAACTCCAGGCGCTGTCAGGCGAGTTGGACTCCGAGCGCGGCTTCACGCAGGCGCTGCGGGCGCAGGCGCACGAGGCGGCGAACCGGCTGCACACGGTCGTCTCGCTCATCGAGCTGGGCCGAGTCGAGGAGGCCGTCGAGTTCGCCACCGCCGAACTGGAGCTGGCTCAGGCGCTCACCGACCAGGTGGTCACGGCGGTCGGCGAGCCGGTGCTCGCGGCCCTGCTGCTCGGCAAGGCGGCACAGGCCAACGAGCAGGGCGTGCGGCTGGTCCTCACCGAGGGCAGCGCGATCGGCGACGGCCTGCTGCCGGCGACCCTGCCCGCCCGCGATCTGGTCACGGTGCTCGGCAACCTGCTCGACAACGCGGTGGACGCGGCGCAGGGCAGCGCGGCCGCCGAGGTCGCCGTCACCCTCATCGCCGAGGACGGCGATCTCGTGGTGCGGGTCGCCGACAGCGGGCCCGGCATCGGCCCGGCGGCCGCCGAGGCCGTGTTCGAGCGCGGCTGGTCGACGAAGAGCCCGGGGCGCGGCCTCGGCCTGGCGCTCGTGAGGCTCACCGCGGCACGGCACGGCGGCACCATCGCGCTCGACCAAAGCCCTTACGGAGGCGCCGAGTTCACCGTACGGCTGCCGATAGAGCAGATGGAGCAGATGGAGCAGGGAGTACGCGCATGATCAGGGTGCTGGTCGTCGAGGACGATCCCGTCGCCGCGGAGGCGCACCGGCTCTATGTCGGCCGGGTGCCGGGCTTCACCGCCGTGGCGGTCGCCCATTCGCGGGCCGAGGCGCTGCGCGCCCTGGAGCGGACCGAGGTGGATCTGCTCCTGCTCGACCTGTATCTGCCGGACGGGCACGGCCTCCAGCTCGTCCGGTCGCTGCGCGCTGCGGGGCACGGCGCGGACGTGGTGGCGGTGACGTCGGCGCGGGACCTGACGATGGTCCGCGAGGGTGTTTCGCTGGGGGTGGTGCAGTACGTGCTGAAGCCGTTCACCTTCCCCACGCTGCGCGACCGGCTCGTGCGGTACGCCGAGTTCCGGGCGACGGCCGGGGAGGCGAGCGGGCAGGAGGAGGTAGACCGGGCGCTCGCCGCACTGCGCGCTCCCCAGCCCTCCGCGCTCCCCAAGGGGCTCAGCGCACCCACTCTCCAGGCCGTCACCCGCACGCTGCGGGAGGCCCCGGACGGTGTGACGGCGGCGGAGGCCGGCCTCGCCGTCGGCATCTCGCGGATCACCGCCCGCCGCTATCTGGAGCATCTGGTCACCTCCGGCCGCGCCGGGCGCACCCCGCAGTACGGTCAGATCGGGCGTCCGGAGTTGCAGTACCGCTGGCTCAACTCGGCCAGCGGTCAAGGAAGTTGAGCAAGCCCTGTGCGGGCTGCTGCGGGGTTGACCTTGGCAGCGGGCGCCCTTACGTTCACCGGGCAGCCGAGTGCGGCCGTGGCCATGGCCGCACGCCCGGCCCGAGGAGGTCGTGCCCGTGCGCCCCACCGCCCCCGCCGCAGCCCCCGTCTCCCGGCCCCGCCCACTGAGAGCGGCGCCCGGACGCCGGCTCTCGTTGATCCTCGCCGCCGCTCTCGCCGCCGGAGCGCTCACCGCCTGCGCAGGCGGCTCCGGCCGTGACGCCGACACCGTGCGGATCGCCTACAACCGGTCCACCGACAACAAGATCCGCTTCAAGGACGCGTTCCTCGATGACGTCAAGAAGCAGTTCGAGCGGGCGCACCCCGGCAAGAAGGCCGAGCTGGTGCCGATCCAGGCCGCCGACAACGACTACGCGGCCAAGGTCCAGCAGATGATGCGCTCGCCGAAGACCGCGCCGGACCTGGTGTACGAGGACACGTTCCGCATCAATGCCGACATCGGCGCGGGCTATCTGCGCCCGCTGGACGACTACCTGTCGGCCTGGGACCAGTGGGGTCAGTTCGTCGACACCGCGAAGGCGGCGGCGAAGGCCGAGGACGGCAGGACGTACGGGGTGCCGGACGGCACGGACACCCGGGGTCTGTGGTTCAACAAAGAGATCTTCGCCAGGGCCGGACTGCCCGCGAACTGGCAGCCCACGAACTGGGCCGAGGTGCTGGACGCCGCCCGCACCGTCAAGCGAAAGGTCCCCGGCGTCATCGCGCTCAACGTCTACACCGGCAAGGCGGGCGGCGAGGCATCCGCCATGCAGGGCCTGGAAATGCTGCTGTACGGGACCGGCGCGAACCCGCTGTACGACCCGGCCGCCAAGAAGTGGGTGGCGGGCACCCGGGGCTTCCAGGACGCCCTCGACTTCGTACGGACGGTGTACGCGGAGAAGCTGGGCCCTGATCCCTCCGACGCCCTCGACCCCAATGTGGGCACCCACCTGGCGACGGACTGGATGCCGAACGGCAAGCTGGCGATCGCCCTCGACGGCTCCTGGCTCGGCCAGAACTGGATCGACAAGGGGCCCAAGGAGTGGCCGGCGTGGTCGGCCACGCTCGGCCAGGCCGCGATGCCGTCGCAGTACGGGCAGGCACCGGGCAAGGTCTCCCTGTCGGGCGGCTGGACCTGGGCGATCCCCGCGAAGGCGGCCAACCCGGCCCTCGCCTTCGACTTCGTCAAGACGCTCCAGACGCCGGAGAACGCCGTGCAATGGGATGTGGCGGACGCCCAGATCGCGGTCCGCAAGGACGTGGCGGCCGACCCGGCGTATCTGCGCTCCATGCCCGGCATCACCTTCTTCACCGGCCTGGTCCCCTTCACCCACTACCGGCCCGCGCTGCCGGCGTACCCCCAGGTGTCGTCGGCGATCGGCGAGGCGATGGAGTCGGTGACGACCGGCGGGTCGGCTCGGTCCGCCGCGAAGGCATACGACGACCAGGTCAAGTCGATCGCGCAGGGCGCGAGTTGAGCGCCCTCACGGCGGCGCGGGGCAGCCGGCGGGCCCGCGCGGTGCGGTGGCTTCCGATCGCCCCCGCGACGCTGCTCCTGCTGCTCTTCCTCGCCGGACCGATCGGCTACTGCGTCTCCATCGCGTTCACCGACATGCGGCTGACCGGGTCGTCGGCGGTCGACTTCGTCGGCTTCGCCAACTTCCGGCGCGCCTTCGCCGACCCGGCCTTCCGCAACGCGGTGTGGCTCACCCTCGTCTTCACCGTGCTGTCGGCACTGGTCGGGCAGAACACGCTGGGGCTGGCGCTCGCCGCGCTGATGCGGCGCGCCTCGCGCCCGGTGCGGACCGTGACCGGGGCGCTGGTGATCACGGCGTGGGTGCTGCCGGAGATCGTGGCGGCCTTCCTGCTGTACGCCTTCTTCCGCCGCGAGGGAACACTGAACGCGATCCTCGGCTGGCTCCATCTGCCCGTCCAGAACTGGCTGTTCACGCTTCCGGTGCTCGCGGTGTCGTTCGCGAACGTGTGGCGCGGCACCGCGTTCTCGATGCTGATCTACTCGGCGGCGCTCGCCGGGATCCCGCGCGACGTCGAGGAGGCGGCGGAGGTCGACGGCGCGAGCGGGGCGCGCCGGTTCTGGCACATCACGCTGCCGATGATCCGCCGTTCCATCGGCACCAATCTGATGCTCAACACCCTCCAGACGCTGTCCGTGTTCGGGCTGATCTGGGCGATGACGCGGGGCGGCCCCGGCAACCGGAGCCAGACGCTGCCGGTGTTCATGTACGACCAGGCGTTCCTGAAGAGCCTGATCGGCTACGGCACGGCGGTCGCGCTGCTGCTGCTCCTGGTCGGCTCGCTGTTCTCGGTGGTCTATCTGCGGCTGCTGAAGGTGGAGGTGTGAGGGGCCGGGCGGCCCGGGTGCGGCGGCGCACCCGGCGGAGGCTCGCGGCCGACGCGGCCCTGCTCGCGGTGGCGGCGGCCTTCGCGGTACCGCTCCTGTGGCTGCTGCTGGCCTCCGTCGACACCCAGGCCGATCTGCGGGTCCGGCTCCCGGGCTCGGTGAGCGCCGCCAACTTCTCGGCCGTCCTGACCCCCGACATCACCTTCACACCGATGCTCAACAGCCTGGTGCTGTGCGGGAGTTCGACGCTCCTGACGGTGGTGTGCGCGGCGCTCGCGGCGTACCCGCTCTCGCGCCTGCGCTCGCGCGTGACCCGCCCGTACCTGCTGACGATCCTGTTCACGACATGCCTGCCGATCACGGCGGTGATGGTCCCGGTGTACGCGCTCTTCGTGCGGGTGAACCTGGTGGACACGGTGTACGGCACGGCGCTGTTCCTCGCCACGTCCCAGCTTCCGTTCGCCATCTGGCTGATGAAGAACTTCATGGACGGCGTGCCCATCGCCCTGGAGGAGGCCGCCTGGACGGACGGCGCCTCGATGCCGCAGACCCTGGTGCGGGTGGTGCTGCCGCTGATGGGGCCCGGCGTGACCGTCGTGACGATCTACACCTTCATCATGCTGTGGGGCAACTTCTTCGTCCCCTTCATGCTGCTGCTCTCCCCCGACCGGCTGCCCGCCTCGGTCTCGATCTTCACATTCTTCGGCAATTACGGTTCGGTGGTGTACGGGCAGCTCGCCGCGTTCTCGATCCTGTACTCGACACCGGTGCTGCTGTTGTACATCCTGATCGCGCGGCGGCTCGGCGGAGGTTTCGCGCCGGCGGGAGCGGTGAAGGGTTAGGCCGGGACGGTGAGGGGGCCCGCCCGGGCGAGCACACGCTTACCCAACCCTTAAGTAACCCGGACGCCACCAAAACCGTACTTTCCTCCAATTCACGTTCTTTGGTGGAACACACCGTAGGCAGATGTCACTTACCGTCCTACGGTGTGCGCGTGCACCCCACCCCTCCCTTCAACGCGCTCGCGGCCCGCCGACTGCGCGAAGCCCTCGGCATGGCCCCGGGCCATGTCGCCTACGGCATGCGCGCCCAGTACGGCCTCCAGGTCTCTCCGGACACCGTGATGGCGTGGGAGCGGGGGCTCGCGGCGCCCGAGGCGCGGGAGCTGACCGCACTCGCGGGGGTTCTGTGGTGCTCGCCCGGAGATCTCATGGCGGCCGCCTCCACATTGCGCGAACACCGGATGGCGCGCGGCATGACCATCGAGGACATGGCCCGCCGGGTCGGGCTCGACGTGACGGCGTACCGGCGCATGGAGGACGCGGGGCGCTGGCGCGGCAACGAGCGCCAGTCGGCGGCGCTCGCCGATCTGCTCCAGCTGTCGCTGCGTGACTACGTGACGGCCACCGGCCAGAACGCGGATCTCTCGGAGCTGCTGCGCAGCGCGGTCACCACGCGCTGGCAGGCGTACGTCAAGCCGACGGCGAAGCTTCTGCCGCTGTCGCGACAGCATCTGGAGGGCGTGCTCGACCAGTTGCACACCGAGTACCAGTCGCACATGGTCGCCACGCTCAACTGGAGCGCCGACGCCGACACGGGGGACGCGGGCCGGGACTTCCTCGAACGCATCGTGGACCGCTTCTGGGAGCTGGCTCACGGTTAGCGTGCGTGGGCGGCCGGACATTCAGGACCTTCGGCCCCCGTAAGAGCTCCGACCGTCCCGCCGGCCGCCCCTCCGCCTCTCCGTCCGGCGGACTAGAAGACCGACTCCGCCTCGTACATCCGGTTGTCCGGGACCGTCTTGAGCGTGGTCACCGCGTGGGCGAGGGGGGCCATCACGATGTCCGTGCCGCGCAGCGCGGTCATGTTGCCGAACTCGCCGCGGTGCACGGCCTCCACCGCGTGCCAGCCGAACCGGGTCGCCAGCACACGGTCGTACGCGGTCGGTACACCGCCGCGCTGGACGTGGCCGAGGATGACCGGGCGGGCCTCCTTGCCCAGGCGCCGCTCCAGCTCGACGGCGAGCCGGTTGCCGATGCCGGCGAAGCGCTCGTGGCCGTACTGGTCGATCGCGCCCTTCTCGTACGGCATCGAGCCCTCGGCGGGGTGTGCGCCCTCGGCGACGCAGACGACGGCGAACTTCTTGCCGCGCGAGAAGCGCTCCTCGACCATCTTGACCAGGTCTTCGACCTGGAAGGGCCGCTCGGGCAGACAGATGCCGTGGGCGCCGCCGGCCATGCCGGACTCCAGGGCGATCCAGCCGGCGTGCCGGCCCATGACCTCGACGACCATGACGCGCTGGTGGGACTCGGCGGTGGTCTTGAGGCGGTCGATGGCCTCGGTGGCCACGCCCACGGCGGTGTCGAAGCCGAAGGTGCGGTCGGTCGCGGAGATGTCGTTGTCGATGGTCTTGGGCACGCCGACGACGGGCATGCCCGCGTCGGAGAGCATGCGGGCCGCGGTGAGCGTGCCCTCGCCGCCGATCGGGATGAGCGCGTCGATGCCGTACCGCATCGCCAACTCGGCGCAGTTCTCGGCGGCTTCGCGCAGCCGGTCGCGCTCCAGACGGGCGGAGCCGAGGATGGTGCCGCCGCGCGCCAGGATGCCGCTGACCGCGTTGAGGTCGAGCGGGCGGTAGTGGCCGTCGAGTAGGCCCTTGAACCCGTCCTCGAAACCGATGACTTCGTCGCCGTGACCGACCACGGCTCGGTGCACGACCGACCGGATCACTGCGTTCAGGCCGGGACAGTCGCCGCCTGCGGTGAGTACTCCGATGCGCATCGTGCTGGATCTCCTGCTTCGCCGGTCCTGGGACGTCACGCCCGTATCCCTCATAACGTGAGCAATTCAGATTGTCCCACGCACCCTGGGCCGACCGCCCATCCAGCTACTCCCACCATGATGGACCGGGGGTCTTCAGACCCTCCCGCCGGGCCCTTCGTCCGGCGGGCGTCCTATCCATCCGCAGAGGTATTGTCAAGAGGGCAATGCCGTCCCTATAGGACCTATGGGGACAATTTCCTGCGACGTAGAACAGGAGAGCACGCGTGACGCGCAGCGTGTACGTGACCGGGATCGACCGGGGAGACGGCCGCCAGGTCATCGAGCTGGGAGTCATGGAGCTCCTGACCCGTCAGGTGGACCGAGTGGGTGTCTTCCGCCCCCTCGTGCACGACGGGCCGGACCGCCTGTTCGACCTCCTCAGAGCCCGCTACCGGCTGAGCCAGGACCCGGCCACCGTGTACGGGATGGACTATCAGGAGGCGTCCGCGCTCCAGGCGGAGCAGGGTACCGACGAACTCGTCTCCCGGCTCGTCGAGCGGTTCCACCGGGTGGCGCGCGCCTACGAGGTGGTCCTGGTCCTCGGCACCGACTTCGCCGACACCCAGCTCCCGGACGAGCTGGCGCTCAACGCCCGGCTCGCCAACGAGTTCGGCGCGTCGGTGATACCGGTGGTCGGCGGCCGGGGCCAGACCACCGAGTCCGTACGGGCCGAGGCGCGCAACGCGCACCGCGCCTATGACGGGCTCGGCTGCGACGTGCTGGCGATGGTCGTCAACCGGGTCGCACCGGCCGACCGGCACGAGATCGAGGAGCGGCTCTCGGCGCGCCTTCCGGTGCCCTGCTACGTCCTGCCGGACGAGCCGGCGCTCTCGGCTCCCACCGTCGCCCAGATCACCGCGGCCCTCGGCGGCACGGTGCTGCTCGGCGACGACGCGGGGCTCGCGCGTGACGCCCTGGACTTCGTGTTCGGCGGGGCCATGCTGCCGAACTTCCTGAACGCGCTGACGCCGGGGTGTCTGGTCGTGACCCCGGGAGACCGCGCGGACCTGGTCGTCGGCTCGCTCGCCGCGCACAGCGCCGGCACCCCGCCGATCGCGGGCGTGCTCCTCACCCTGGACGAGCGTCCGGGCCCGGAGATCCTGACTCTCGCCGACCGGCTCGCGCCCGGCACGCCGGTGGTGGCGGTGGCGGGGCGCTCCTTCCCCACGGCGGCCGAACTGTTCGCCCTGGAAGGCAAGTTGAACGCGGCGACCCCCCGCAAGGCGGAGACCGCGATCGGTCTCTTCGAGCGGCACGTCGACACCGCCGACCTGCTCGCCCGGGTCTCGGTGGCGCGCAGCGGCCGGGTCACCCCGATGATGTTCGAGCACGACCTTCTGGAGCAGGCGCGCTCCAACCGCCGCCGGGTGGTGCTGCCCGAGGGCACCGAGGAGCGGGTGCTGCGCGCCGCGGACGTACTGCTGCGCCGCGATGTGTGCGAGCTGACGCTGCTCGGCGATGTGGAGGCGATCCGCAAGAAGGCCGCCGACCTCGGCATCGACGTCACCAAGTGCCAGATCATCGACCCGCACACTTCGGAGCTGCGCACCCGGTTCGCCGAGAGCTACGCCCAGTTGCGCGCCCACAAGGGCGTCACCGTGGAGCTGGCGCACGACGTCGTCGCCGACGTGAACTACTTCGGCACGCTGATGGTCCAGGAGGGCCTGGCCGACGGCATGGTGTCGGGTTCGGTGCACTCCACGGCGGCGACCATCCGGCCGGCCTTCGAGATCATCAAGACGAAGCCGGAGGCCTCGATCGTCTCGTCGGTCTTCTTCATGTGCCTGGCCGACAAGGTCCTGGTGTACGGGGACTGCGCGGTCAACCCGGACCCGAACGCCGAGCAGCTCGCGGACATCGCGGTCCAGGCGGCCGCCACCGCCCAGCAGTTCGGCGTGGACCCGCGGATCGCGATGCTGTCGTACTCGACCGGCACGTCGGGTTCCGGCGCGGACGTCGACAAGGTGCGCGAGGCCACCAGGCTGGTGCGCGAGGCGCGTCCCGATCTGCGGATCGAGGGGCCGATCCAGTACGACGCGGCCGTGGAGCCCACGGTCGCCGCGACCAAGCTGCCGGAGTCGACGGTGGCCGGGCAGGCGACCGTGCTGATCTTCCCGGACCTCAACACCGGCAACAACACCTACAAGGCCGTGCAGCGCTCGGCCGGCGCCGTGGCCGTGGGCCCGGTGCTGCAGGGTCTGCGCAAGCCGGTCAACGACCTGTCGCGCGGCGCCCTCGTCCAGGACATCGTCAACACCGTCGCCATCACGGCCATCCAGGCCCAGGCGCAGGGGCAGGAGGCCTCCGCATGACCACCGCCAACCAGGGCACCCGCGTCCTCGTGCTCAATTCCGGGTCCTCGTCGGTGAAGTACCAGCTCCTCGACATGCGCGACACCTCGCGGCTCGCCGTGGGGCTCGTCGAGCGGATCGGCGAGGAGACCTCCCGGCTCAAGCACACCCCGCTGGCCACCGGCGCCGATCCCCGCGAGCAGAACGGCCCGATCGCCGACCACGAGGCCGCGCTCAAGGCGGTCGCGGCGGAGCTCGCGGCCGATGGACTCGGCCTGGATTCACCCGAGTTGGCGGCGATCGGTCACCGGGTGGTGCACGGCGGTCTGAAGTTCAGTGCGCCGACCGTGATCACCGACGAGGTCATGGCGGAGATCGAGCGGCTGGTGCCGGTCGCCCCGCTGCACAACCCGGCGAACATCACGGGCATCCGCACCGCGCAGGCGCTCCGCCCCGACCTGCCGCAGGTCGCCGTCTTCGACACGGCCTTCCACACGACGATGCCGGAGTCCGCCGCGCGGTACGCCATCGACGTGGAGACGGCCGACGCGTACCGCATCCGCCGCTACGGCTTCCACGGCACCTCGCACGCGTATGTGTCGCGCGAGACGGCGAAGCTGCTCGGCAAGGCGCCCGAGGACGTCAATGTGATCGTGCTGCACCTGGGCAACGGCGCGTCCGCCTCCGCGGTGCGCGGTGGCCGGTGCGTCGACACCTCGATGGGTCTCACCCCCCTGGAGGGCCTGGTCATGGGAACCCGGTCGGGTGACATCGACCCGGCGGTCACCTTCCACCTCAAGCGGGTGGCGGGCATGTCGGCGGACGAGATCGATGTGCTGCTGAACAAGCGGAGCGGCCTGGTGGGGCTGTGCGGCGACAACGACATGCGGGAGATCCGCCGCCGCTGCGACGAGGGGGACGAGCGGGCGCGGCTCGCCTTCGACATCTACATTCACCGTCTGAAGAAGTACATAGGGGCTTACTACGCCGTGCTCGGCAAGGTCGACGCGATCGCGTTCACGGCAGGGGTCGGCGAGAACGCCGCGCCGGTCCGCGCGGCCGCGGTGGCCGGTCTTGAGGAGCTGGGCCTGGCGGTGGACGGCGAGCTCAACGCCGTACGGTCCGACCGCGCGCGGCTGATCTCCCCGGAGTACGCCAGGGTCGCGGTGGCGGTGGTGCCGACGGACGAGGAGCTGGAAATCGCCCAGCAGACGTATGCGCTGGTGAATAGCTGAGGGGATTTCCGATTTGCCGGGGCGACACCTGAGCGTCATCCCGCCCATTTGTACATTCCACCAGACGGAATATTCCGCAGCGAAACAAACCGATAGGATCCGCCTTATGCGCCGTTCCAAAATCGTTTGCACCCTGGGCCCCGCCGTCGACTCTCATGAGCAGCTCGTCGCTCTGATCGAGGCCGGCATGAGCGTGGCCCGCTTCAACTTCAGCCACGGCTCCCAGGCCGAGCACCAGGCCCGTTACGACCGGGTCCGCAAGGCCGCCGAGGAGACGGGGCGCGCGGTGGGCGTGCTCGCCGACCTCCAGGGCCCGAAGATCCGTCTCGCCAAATTCGCCGAAGGACCGGTGGAATTGGTCCGGGGCGACGAGTTCACGATCACCGCCGAGGACGTCCCCGGCGACAAGTCGATCTGCGGCACCACCTACAAGGGGCTGCCGGGCGACGTCGTCAAGGGCGACCCGATTCTGATCAACGACGGCAACGTCGAACTCAAGGTCATCTCGGTCGAGGGTCCGCGTGTGAAGACCATCGTCATCGAGGGCGGTGTCATCTCCGACCACAAGGGCATCAACCTGCCCGGTGCGGCGGTCAACGTCCCGGCGCTCTCCGAGAAGGACATCGAGGACCTGCGGTTCGCGCTGCGGATGGGCTGCGACCTGGTCGCGCTCTCCTTCGTCCGCGACGCCGACGACGTCAAGGACGTCCACAAGGTCATGGACGAGGTCGGCCGCCGTGTGCCGGTCATCGCCAAGGTCGAGAAGCCGCAGGCCGTCGCCAACATGGAGGGCGTCGTCGCCGCCTTCGACGGTGTGATGGTGGCCCGTGGCGACCTCGCGGTGGAGTACCCCCTTGAGAAGGTCCCGATGGTGCAGAAGCGCCTGGTGGAGCTGTGCCGCCGCAACGCCAAGCCGGTGATCGTGGCGACCCAGATGATGGAGTCGATGATCACCAACTCGCGGCCGACCCGCGCCGAGGCGTCCGATGTCGCCAACGCGATCCTGGACGGCGCGGACGCGGTCATGCTCTCCGCCGAGTCCTCGGTGGGCGCGTACCCGATCGAGACGGTCAAGACGATGTCGAAGATCGTCGAGGCGGCCGAGGAGGAGCTCCTCTCCAAGGGCCTCCAGCCGCTGGTCCCGGGCAAGAAGCCGCGCACCCAGGGCGGCTCGGTGGCCCGTGCCGCCTGCGAGATCGCGGACTTCCTCGACGGCAAGGCGCTGGTCGCCTTCACCAAGTCCGGCGACACGGCCCGGCGCCTCTCGCGCTACCGCACGTGCCAGCCGATCCTCGCGTTCACCACGGACCCGGGCACCCGCAACCAGCTCGCGCTGAGCTGGGGCGTCGAGACGTACGTCGTCCCGCACGTGGACTCCACCGACGCGATGGTCGACCTGGTCGACGCCGAGCTGCTCAAGCTCAAGCGCTACAGCGAGGGCGACACCATGGTGATCACGGCCGGTTCGCCCCCCGGCATCCCCGGCACCACCAACATGGTCCGGGTGCACCACCTCGGCGGCACCGAGCAGGAGTAGCCCCGGCTCCAGCGTCTCGGAGGGCGGCGCCCCGTCTCGTACGGGGGCCGCCCTCCGGCGTTTTCCGGGGCGGACCGCTGCGGTGTGCGGCCGCTGCTCTCGTCTCGCGCGGCCGCGCCCCCGACTACTCGATGCCGGGCGGCACGCACATCTCCAGCCGGCCGCACTGTTCGGTGCCGGCCCGCACCGGCATGGTGGGTGGACGGGATGTGGTGGCTGAGCGTTCCATGACCGCGGCGTGGCGAACTCCACGGTCGGGCGGGTCAACTCCGGGCCAACTCCTGGGGTACGTTCGCGTGCATGCGTCTTCCCATATCGCCGCAGGCCCGACGCGCACTCGTGGCGCTCACCGCCACCGCGGTCGCCGCGAGCGTCACCGCCGGGCCGGCCGTGGCGAGCGGCCACCCCGCGAAGCCGCGCACGGCGACGCCGGGCGCGCCGGGCGGTGAGGCCAAGAAGGTGCCGCCGGCGAACATGTCGCCGGTGGGCGGCGCCCAGTTGGGCAAGCCGGGCGACCAACTCGGCGCGGGCGCACCGGCGTTGCCGCCGGATCTCTCCGCGCTCTCATGGGTGGTGGCGGACGCCGACACCGGCCAGGTGCTCGGCGCGCGCAACGCGCACTGGCCGCTCCCCCCGGCCAGCACCCTGAAAATGCTCTTCGCGGACACCGTGCTGCCCGTGGTGCCGCACGACGCGAGCCGCAAGGTGAGCGACGAGGACCTCAAGGGCATGGGCGACGGCAGCAGCGCCGTCGGCATCGTGCCGGGCCAGACCTACCAGGCGGCCGACCTGTGGCGCGGGGTGTTCCTGCGCTCGGGCAACGACGCGGTGCACGTGCTGGCGACGATGAACGGCGGCGTCGACAAGACGGTCGCCGACATGCAGAAGAAGGCCGAAGGCCTCGGCGCGAAGGACACCCACGTCCTGAGCCCCGACGGCTATGACGCGCCGGGCCAGGTGTCATCGGCGTACGACCTGACGCTGTTCCTGCGCTCGGGCCTGAAGAGCAAGGACTTCACGGAGTACTGCGGCACGGCGTCGGCGGAGTTCCCCGGCGGGCCCAACACCAAGGGCAAGCCGTTCGGCATCTCCAACACCAACCGTCTGCTGTCGGGCCTCGACGGGGTGGCCAAGTACCCCGGCCTGATCGGCGGCAAGAACGGTTACACCACGAATGCGGGCAACACCCTGGCCGAGGCGGCCCGGCGTGACGGCCACACCATCCTGGTGACGGTGATGAACCCGCAGGAGAACAAACGGGACAAGGTCTACACCGAGATGCGCCAGCTCCTGGACTGGGGCTTCACGGCGGCCGGCAAGGCCACGCCGGTCGGCACCCTCGACCCGCTGGCACCGAAACCGGCGACCGGCTATCAGGCCCCTGCGGCGGGCTCCGCGGACTCCGGGATCGGCGCGCTCGGCTGGACCGGGATCGGCGCGGCCGTGGTCGTGGCCGGCGGCGCGGGCGTCCTGATCCTGACCCGCCGCAAGAGGCACGGCGCTTCGGGCTCGGGTCACTCGGGCGCGTAACGCTGAGCCGGGATCCTCGCCGGGGACCCCGCACCCGTCATCCAGTCGACGACCCGGGCCGCCGTGTAGGGGCGGCCGTCCGGGCTGATGTCGTCGAGGAAGCCGAGATCCTGCCCGATGGTCACGACGGCCGGTTCGACCGCGCCGCCGGGCCTGCGCTGGCCGAGCCCCACGGTCGCGAGCAGCCCGTTGCACAGACACACGCGTCCGGCGGTGTCCACGGCGGCCCCGCCCTTGCGGACGTACGCGGCGACCGGCTCGGCGGCGCAGCGGTAGACGAGCGCTCCGCTCGCGGCGCGCGCCGGGGTGCGCAGATAGCCGAGGTCGCACACGGGCCGCCGGGCCGCGCGTACCGACGGCTCGGAGAGGGTGCCGGGCAGTTCGGCGACCTTGAAGGGGAAAGCGGTCGGCGAGGCCCGGGGGTCGTTGCGCACCCGCAGCGTCCCGGCGCGTGCACGCGTCCTCAGCTCCGTCCGCAGATCCTCGCGCAGCCCCGACTCCTCGCACAGCGCGAAGACGCTGCCCAGCTGGACGCCCTCGGCACCCAGCGCCCGCGCCTCGGCGAGCCGCGCGGGGTGCGCGGCGCCGCCCGCGAGCCAGAACGGGATGCCGAGCGCGGCGACCTTCGCGAGGTCGGGGTGGTCACGCGGCCCGTAGACGGGCTCCCCGTCCGCGTCGACGACGAGCTTCCCGCGCGGCGGCGCGCTGTGCCCGCCGGCCCGGTGCGTCTCGATGACGAACCCGTCCGGGCGGGTGGCGGGGTCGCGCACCAGGTAGGCGGCGAGCACGGGCAGCGAGACGATGGCCAACACATCCGGCCGCCGCAACTCGCCCTCTCCGCACACCAGTTGCGCCATGAGCCCACCCCTGGGATCAAAGGTGTACGGGACCGGGTCCTCGTCCCCCTCCACGGCGACCTGGGTGGTGACGGGCTCGGCGCGGGCGAGCGCGGTGGCGAGGGCGGGGATCTGCCCCGGGATCCCGGCACCGACCAGGACGTGATCGACCCCGGCGAGGATCGCACCGAACAGGGCGGGCGCGGTGGCGAGTTGAATCTTCGCGAGGTAGTTGACCCCGACGAGGCCGTCGTGCCCTTCCTTGGCGAGCCACACCTCGACGAAATTGCCGAGCACGGTGAGGAGTTCGGCGTGCTCACCCCGGTCGACCCGGAGCCGGGCCATGGCCCGCATGCGTTCACCGGGCTGGATACCGCCCTCGACGAAGTACCGCTCCAGTACGTACGCGGCCGCCCCCGGCACGGGAAAGGCGGCGAGCGCCCGCCGCATGTGCCCGCCCGGGTCGCCCAGTTGAAGCCGCCGGGCGAGCACGGCGTCGAGCGCGGTCCCCGACACCACCCCGAGCTGCCCCCGCTCCGCCACGGCCCGAGCCAACCCCCACCCGGACACGGCTACGCCCATGCCGCCTTGGATGAGGAGGGGGTGGGGGCGGGCTGCGGGCGTCGGCATGCGGGTGATCCGTTCGTTCCGGGGCACGTGGAGGGCCGGGGCGCAGAACCTACGGATCCGTAGGTTGCTCCTCCGAGTCTCGTCCACGCGGCCCCGGCGAACGCCCGCCGAAGGTCCCCACTTGACGTGCCGTGCGACCTTTGCCGCGATGACGCTGCTCAGCAGAGGTGCCAGAGCGCGTAAGCGGCAATACCCCCTCCTGGCCGCCTGGGTGCACATGAGCAAGGCACCGAGGAACGGTGGTATCCGGGCCGACCCCACCGCCCTCCCGAGTACACCGCTTCGCGGTGTAAGCCGATCCGCTGCCGAATGGCCTCGGCCGGTGCCACGCCAATCCCTCGCACGTTGAACGCCCAACTCGCCCCACACGACAGCGCGACGAGTCCGGTGACTGCGAAACCTTGGCGATCGCAGATAGCCCTCCGCCTCGCTGAAAGGCAGATCGTATTCCCCTGGACCGGCGTTGTGTTGGGTGGGACGGATGGCGACCGCAGAAGTAGCGAACCCGACGAAAACTGCCGACCCTCGTAGTGAGCGCGCTATGGACCAATCCTTACGGGATGCAGGGGCGTCCTGCCCGCTTCCGTGCCACCGTCACCGCCCCGCAGGAACGCCAGGCGGCGACCGCGGCAAGGGGCGGTTGGCCCAAGCTCTACGAGTGACAGAGTGTTTCTAGCGGGCAAGAAGCCGGTGCTCCAAACGGCACGAGCAACAGGAGATCACGCTGAGGATGCCGCCGAAACGCAGGAATGCTGCTCCTGCGCTTCGGCCACGGTCCCTCAAGGGCGGCGCTGCCGCAGAGTCTTGCAGTACGACACCTGCGGTGCCGATAACCCTGACGGTTAGCTACCCGACTGTGCCCCACTGCGCCGGGTATTCCGGAGGCCATGACTTGGTGAAATCGAACAAGGACTCCCGGTCCATCAGCGCGTACTCTGCCTCACGCCATGCAGGCCGCCCGCCAACGACGAAGCTGCCGTCATCTGGCGAAATCATCCACGTCCACCCAGCATCTTCCTCTGCCAGTTGATGTCGGTGACGGAGCTCCGCAAACTCGACTCCGGTAGCGCGCCGAATGTGCAGACCGTTCTCGTAGTACGGCCTGAGCAACATCAAACTCACATGTCCGATATAGACCTCAACCCGAGTCGTAGTCTCGTCCATCGCCAGGGCCTCGCTCCACAGCGACAACTGTCGGTGAGACGGGTTAAATTCAACCACTCGGAAGAGGCGACCCTCCCGCACAAACTCATCCATAGATGGCGCGCTCCTTCCCTTCATTTGATTTATTGCGCCCAGTCAGGAATGGGCATGTCTTCGACTATACTCCCATTCCAATACCAGTCGATCGACTTCCAGGTGCGCCTTCCACCGATTACTTTGAGGCGCAACGTCGCCATTTCCCAAGCCGTGCCGTTGCCACTTCTAGCTGCCTCGCTCCAGTCACCACTGACTAGCGGCCTGCCTCGTTCTACCAGCATGCTCAAAGCCTCCCCGGGAGACGTGGCGCCTGCCACTCCGTCCAGCGACACGGAAATCTTAACCGCGGATCTATCTAGGGCCTCACGAACTCCGGCCATCCACTCGGGTTGGCCACCCGCCATTGCCATTGGGTTCCCGAAAATTTTGGCGTTGAACGTCCTCGCACCGATCTGATCAGCAAGCCTGTCCACCATCGGGTTGATCCCAAGAGCGATGTGATCCCCATCAACTACGAGGTCGCTGAGCATCCTTTCTCCGCACTCGTTGTGAACAAGAACAGGAGTCGACCCCGCGTACACGAAATATGTGTGCGAATTTTCGACTTCAAAATTGAAGACCTGCGTCTGCTTCTTGACCAGTACCGTACCGAGGACCGTGTCGTCCTCGGCGTTCCGGGTCTTGAGGTCGTCACCTGGCCGCAAGTCTCGTGCCTGGACCCAGCCCTTTTTCTGGACCCAGAACCGATGTTCCGCCGTGGCCGAGACCTTGCCCGACGCCGTGTGGATTTCCACCAGCTGGCTCACCGAGTGACTGAACAGCTTCAGGACCCGTTGGACCGACTTGCGCCCGGAGGCCGGATCAACCGACCAGACCCGGTCGCCTACCTGCACCTTCTCGATCGACTTTCGTCCGGCGTCCGTAACGATCATCGTGCCGGCTGGGAAGCACCGCGCGATCAAAGCTTCCATGCCCGCTCGCTCTATATTTGCGAGGGCCGACGCGCTGAGTCCGACTCCACGCAGGCCCCAAATAGCCGTCGTTAGCCGGGCACCACTCAGCATCGCCGTTCGAACCGCGAGAACCGCGTCAACCGCCTTGATCAGTAGCCCAGGGATCACAACACTGCCCACGAGCCACAAGCACCCTCTGAGCACCCCGTGCCGGCAGTCATTGATGTCCTTGACCGCAGCCTGCGCGAGAGCCTTGAGGACGGAGGCGGTGAGTTCCATTCCGTCGATGTGAACCTTGTCCTCACGGAACTTCACGTCAAGCGGCGCACTCATCAAGTAGTCCCGCTTGATGGCACTGCCGCAGCTGGCACGCGAGACCCCGGGGAGCGGACACGTTTCGAGGTAGTAATCCATCTCGCCGTAGATGTGGTACTCGAGATCGATTTCGCAGCCGATCGCGCTGCCGGTGTGGGTACCGACGCAATCGCTCATCGGATTGATGTCGATCTTTGACTCATCACTCGGCCGCATGACCACGCCGTCAACACCAGACCCGCCGTCCGCAGAGCGCTGCCGCTCCTCCCAGCTCTGAATCTCCGCGTTCTGCGTGCTGATCGCGATCTGCGTAGCCTCAACCGCCAGGTCACGGGAGTGTGAAGCCGCTGTCTCGGCTGTAGTCGCGTCCTGCTCTGCTTGGCCAGCGATGGCACCGGCCGCCCCAGCGTCTGCCTCTGCGTCAGTGGCCGCTGTGCGAGCTGAGGATGCATCCTTCTCTGCGTCGGTGGCTGCCGAATCCGCCTGGTCGGCATAGGTGCCTGCCGTATCAGCCGCGCCTTGTGCGGCCGCCGCGTCCTCCGTGGCCTGCTGGTTGTACTCGACGGTGCGGGCCTCGGCCTTCTTCGCCGCCTCCGCGCACGCAGCTGCGGTGTCCGCCGAACTTTGCGCCGCTTGGGCGGACTTGAGCGCCTTGGCAGCCGAGTCGGCAGCTTGCGACGCAGCTTCGGCGGCCGCCTTCGCATCCGCGTCAGCCTTTGCGGCAAGCTCCTTCGCCTCGGTGGCAGCCTTGGCCGCCTGATCAGCCTTGGCTTGTGCGACGGCCTTCTGCTGCTCGGCGACGGTCTTGGCCGCTTGCCCCGTCAAGACCGCAAGACCGGCCGATGTGTCGGACTCCTTATAGGGCGAACCCAGGGAGATCGCGTCGTTGGCGGGTTTGATCACTTGACCCGCTGAGTCGCGTGCAGCAGCCGCAGCCTGCGCAGTGGCATACGAGAAGCCAGCCGTGCGGACGGCATCGGCGCCGGCCAGATTGGCCTCCGAACGAGCCACAACCGCATCTGCCTTGGCCGACGCCGCCTTCTGTCTGGCGGTCTCCGCGAACGCCTTCGCGGAAACCGCGTTCCATTTGGCGGCCTCGGACGCATCGATGGCATCCGCGGCTGCCGCGTGTGCCTTCTTCACCGAAGCTTCGGTGATCGCTACATCGCGCTTCGCGGCGTCAGCGGCAGCCTGAGCCCGCTTCGCTGCGCCCTCGGCGAGCGTCGCCGCCTCTCTAGCATTTGTAGCCGCCGTAGTTGCCTCATTGGCGGCCTGCCGAGCCGAAGTGGCAGCTGTCGCCGCATTGTTAGCAGCCGTACGAGCCGCAGTGGCAGCGTCCCGGGCCTCGATGGCATCAGCGGTCCCATCCACTGCGGCAAATAGGGCTTCAGCGGCTTCAGCCTTCGCGGTCAGAGCGTCGCGCTTGCGCTCTGCTTCCGCGGCTCCGTCCCGTGCCGTCTGCGCACGATGCTCTTGAGCCAGAGCATCATCCTTCTTGCTAGCAGCCGTCTCGCCGGCCGCCGTCGCGACCGCCAACTGATCAGCTGCGACCTTGCGTTGAGATTGCGCGCTCTGTTCTGCGACACCCGACTTGGCGCGCTCTTTGTCCGCGGTCTCCTTCTGACTCTTGGCGTTGTCTCGCTCAGCTTCGGCCGTACTACGCTTCGTCGCAGCGTCGGCGGCGGCAACCTTTGCCGTCTGCTCCGCTGCCTCCGCCTTGCTCTGCGCGGTCTTCGCCTTGTCTGCGTTCGCGGCTGCCTTGGTGGCCTGAAGCGCTGCTCCGTCAGCAGCGGCTTTCGCCTGAGTCGCAGCTTCCTCAGCGGCCTTGCGCCGGAACTCCGCCTGAGAAGCGTGAGCTTGAGTCATGGCCAAAGCGCTGAGCGTCTTACTGTCAGCAGCCGAGGCCCGAGTCGCGTTCATCGCGGTCTCCGTGGCCTTGGACGCGGCGAGAGCAGACGCAGCCGATGCCTTAGTGATCTGGGCGACTTGCTGCGCGTACATCAGGCCTCTGCCCCGCGGTTGCCCAGCTGCGTCAGCGATGGCGTAGGCGGTTTGTTGGGCGGCCTCTACGGCGGAGGCCTGCGATTTGGCGTCCAGCGCAGCCCGTGAGGCGACATACAGGCGGCCTGTGGCGCGTGCCTGAGCATTTCCGATGCGGGTTCTGACATCGGCGAATGTTTGTGCCTGCGGGTAGTCGCGGTTCGTCTGTGGATTCTGGCTGGCCCAATATCCCTGCCAGGACGTCAAAACGCTCGCGATCGTCGACTGAGCAATGGCCTCGCCCATCGCTTGAGCTGTGACCTGGAGATCCTTATTCGCATTGGCCTCAGCAGCAAAGATGACGTCGCTCTGATCCTTCTGTCCTGCTATCTCGGCCTGCCACTCCAAGGACGCGGCGGTTACCTCAGGCTCGAGAACATGGTGCGGATCTGGCGGGTTGTTAGTTGCGCACGAAGCGAAGCGCGCCTTCAAATTCTCCACATCGACCCGAAACGCTAATGAGTCTTGATTTGGTGCAGCGGCGGGAAACCCTCCGCTTTGCAGAAACAGTCGCGCGTCGTCAGCATACATGCCATGCATAAATGTCATGTCTTCGAACGCTGTACGGTCGTAATAGGTGCCGGGTGACTCTGGATAGTAGAGGGACTTCGCGATTAGCGAGACCGCATTCGCGGATTCCTTACTCGCTAGAGGGGTGAGATCCCCATAGAAGTCCCCTTCAGAGGCCCAGAATCGGTCAGATATCCATCCCGAATAGCCCGTCTCGCTAAAGAGGTCGCGCAAGCTGTCGCCTGGGTAAGGTACTCCGTTCGGCCAGTTGACCGAGATATCATTCCACCAGGCGTCGAGGCGACTGTTGTCTTCGGGGAAAGGGCTGTCCAATTCCTTCCCCTTCGCATCCGACCATGCTCGGTCCTTTTCATATGCGATGCTGAGCGGGGTTCCATCCCAATAATTCGGCGCCGCAGCGGCATGTAGGTCGGCGTCGCTGCCGTGCAGGCCGGCCCGAGCCACCGCTTTCATCTCGGCGCCGCCCTTGCTCAGAATGAATCCGAGCCTGCACTGGTCCGCACGCACCTGGGCAGCGGCATTCAGGTCGTAACCGACGGGTGCGTCTGTGGCGTTGGCAGACAAGTGTGGTACAGGCTGGAATGGCTGTAATCCGCTCCCGGAGACAGTAACGGCCACTGAAGTAGCTAAGGCTCCAGAAGCCAGGAGCCTCGACCATCTGTTCAAGCGTCGGCGTCTAGCACGCGGGGCGTTAACGGGCATGACGAAATCATCCTTCTGCTCGATGGGGAACGGGACGCAAAACTCAGAAAAGGGTGTTGAAACCGCCCCATCCTCCAGTGCCTATCTGCACTCGAGGAGCGAAGGGGGCGCTAGGGTTCCCCGTTCCCTTGAACAGCCACAGTGCACCAGCCTTGTCGCTGGCAATCAAATCTGTTTTCCCGTCGCCATCGCTATCGCCGGTGGAGACCAACAGAACGTAAGCGTCCCAGCCTTTGCCGACGGTGACACGACTCCCCAAGGCCGAGTCCGCCACAGCATTTCCAGTGCCCGGGTAAATGTAGAGCGTTCCGTCTGTAGAGCGCGCTATGAGGTCGGGTTTCCCATCGCCTGTGAAGTCTCCCCTGCCAGCCAGACGATCCATGCCATTCCAGCCACCACTTCCTATCCTGATCCTTGTCTCCCACAGGCCGTCAGCCCGGCCTTGATAGAGCCAGATTGCTCCTGCCGCGTCCCGTGCAATGAGATCAGGCTGGGCCGAGCCCCCCATATTGCCCACCGAGACCAGCAGGCTGTATATGTCCCAACCGCCACCGACCAGCTTGGTGTCGTTACCACGCTCGGCCGTGTAGTAGAGCTTGTCGTTCATCCGGTAGTACAGGTCATTGCCTGAGCCGCCGGCCGAGACATTCGCTTGAATTATGGCCGTCGCGTCACCAAACCCCCCTCCCATGTCAACACCGGCCTTGACGCCGCCGGTGCCGTTCGGCTCGTAGTCAACTAGATGTCCGTCTGGCTTTCGCCCGAGCAGCGGGAACTTCATACTGCTCTGAGCGGCCCCCGAGCCGACTTCGGACTTGGCCGTCACGGCTCCGCCCGAACCCGATAGGAGTTGTTGCGGCAAAATGCTCACAACTGGCACGAGGAGAACTACCCCCGCAAGTACCATTGCCCAGATGCCTGAGCGACGCATCGGCAGTTTGGCTAAATTCAACACAGAGCCCCCCGCAAGAATGTCGCGAGCGTGGTTCTACACATGGAGACCCCCCCCACGGACCCACGCGCCGGGCCGAAGGCCGCAGCAATACGAACACTAGGGTGAATGAGTAAAGACGGTAAAGATACTGTGAGTAATCTGTGTGTAAAATAAAAAGCCGCGGCCCGCGCTCCGTTTGGAGTGCGGGCCGCGGCTCCGCTTTGCGGGGGGCTTCCAGTTCCTACGTCGTTGGGTTGCCGTCCGTCATGTAGTTGTGCAGGCCCGGGACGGTCAGGGTGCCGCCGAACTGGCCGGCCTGGCGGATCGTCACGTTGGTGAAGAAGGCGAACGGCACGTTCAGCGGCGGCGGGGTCGCCGGGCTGAAGGTGATCGGGATGAGGCCGAAGAGGTTGCCCTTCAGCTCCTCCGTGTACATCGTCACGGTGCCGTTGCGGATCGTCGAGGTCGAGCCGGAGCGCGCCACGACATGGGCCGTGGTGGGCTTGCCGTTCACCTCGGGCCCGTACACCTGCTGGTCCAGGTTGTCGATGTCGATCGACGAAGCCGTGAACTTGAGGACCTTCTTGGTCGTGTCTCCCGCCTTCACCTCGACGATGCCCTCGTAGTTGAGGCCCTTGAGAGTGAGCATCGAGCTCTTGAGGATCCACGGCTGGGTGGGCAGCACCGGGACGCCGCTGTCCAGCTTCGCCGCCGAGAGCGCCTTCGGGTCGGCGGTCGGGCACGGGAAGGGCGGCTTGGCGCCGTCGGGGATGGCCGTGTCCGCCTTCGGGTCCAACCCCTTTGCCGCGTCCGGGAGTTCGGATACCTTCTGGCCCGCCTCGTCGGCCGCCTTCTTGATCGCCTCGGCCGTCTTGTCGAGCGGGGTGGTACCTGCCTTGGCGGCGGGCGTACTCGGCTTGGCCGGCTTGGTCGACGGCTTGGGCGTCGTACTCGCCGAGGGCTTCGGCTTCGTGCTCGCCGTGGGCTTCGGCGCGGATGGCGTCGACGCGGTCGGGGTGGGCGTCGGGGCCGGCGTGTCGTGAACGCCGAACAGATCCTTGAGCGCGTCACCCAGACCCAGCGGGTCGAGCGGGTTGCTCTTCTTCGCGGGCGGCGGGGTCGCGGACTGGCTCGCGGACGATCCTGCCGTGTCCGGCTGGTCCGTACTGTGCTGGTCGGCAGGCTTGTCCGCGGGCTTGAGGAGCTTGTCGACGCCGTCACCGGCGGAACCGGATGCGGTGGGCGTGGGCGTCTTCGTGTCCGGTGTCGCCGTGTCGTCCGACTTCTTCTCGGCCGACTTCGTCGCCGAAGGGCTCGGCGATGCCTTGCCCGAGGCGCTGCCCGACGGGCTCGGCGACGCCGAGGGGCTGTCGGAGCGGGTCACACAGGGGCCGGGCGCAAACGGGATGTCCGTCCGCTCGTCGGCCATCGCGAGCTTGGGCGTGAGGCTCATCCCGACCAGCACGGCCGTGGGCATGGCGGCGAGAGCCATCGCCTTGCCCGCGGGCATGTGCCACTTGGTCAGCAGCGACTTCCTCGGGGCCGCGTGACGCGGCCCGCTTCTTTCCCGCGGGTCGCCGCCTCCGGTCGAGTCCAGCTGCGTCTCGTCACCCCGCACTGTTCCTCCCGCCGTTGGCGTCAACTGTCGTTTCGGTGGAGGCGGTTCCGGGCTCCGGAGTGTTCCCGGCCTGTTCCACCGTGGCGCCGTGTTCCACCGTGCCGCCGTGTTCCACCGTGCCGCCCTGTTCGACCTTGTCACCACGGCGCGGCTTGGACGGCACCCAGGCGCAAGCCAGCGCTCCGCCGAAGAGGGAAAGCATGAAGCCGATGACGAAGCCGCCGATGTTGGCGATCGGGATGGAGATCAGCGCCAAGAGGATCGCCGCGATGCCGGCGAACGTCCGCACCACGCTGTGGAACCACATGGTGAGGCCGAGCGTGACCAGCAGGACACCGATGATGAGCGAGCCCGCACCGGCCGTCGTCGACATCGCCAGCGTGACGTTGCCGAGGTGCATGTTGGCGTACGGGAAGTACATGATGGGCACGCCGCCGGCCATGGTGAAGAGCCCGGCCCAGAACGGCCGACGGCCCCTCCACGCCCGGTATCGAAGCCACCAGTGCTGGTTGTCGCAGGAACCCGTGGTCTCGGCGCTCATGAAAACAGCTCCCTGGTACCGCAATTGCTGTGGTGTGAAGAAGTGATTCCGTTGACCGACGGGCTCTAGGGGACGCCCGTCGGTCAACGGTTCAAGGCCTGACTCAGTTGGTGGCCTTGGAGAGCTCGCACTCCGCGCCGCTCCTGCTCAAGCTCAGGCTCAGCCCGGGGAGCTTGAACGTGCCCGCGGTGGTGGCCCACGCGCGCTGCGAGACGTTGTCGAGCTGCGCCACGTCGGCCCGCTGCGCGAACCCGTACGGGTTGCCGCCAGGCGTCTTCCCGTCCGCACCCGGCTGGATCTTCGTAACGACGTTGCCCTTGGCGTCCCGCTTGCCTTCGCCCGCCGCGACACCGATGTCGATGTTGGTGAACGTCGCGTCGGTCTGAAGCTGGGAGACGTCGAGGTAGAGGTTGCTCGCCTCGATCTCCTTCTGCTGACCGGCCTTCAGCGTCATCGTCACGTTGCCGAGACCGAACGGCAGCGGCTGGACGACCGACTGACACATGTCGTTGATGGTGGCGCTGCTGAAACCGGACACGACGACGGGGTGAACGTCGTCCTTGCCGTCCAGAGACTTACCGGTCGCCACACTCCCGTACTGCAGGAGGTTTTGACCGGTCAGGGACTTCGCCGTCACCTTGAAGTCGACGCCCGACACACTGAACGACGCCGCGAGCGCGCCCTGTGCCAGGCCGACGCCTATCGCGGCCGTCGCGGCCACGCTCGGCACCATGACCAGAGCGAACCGCTTCCATCTGGTCCCGCCACGTACTTGGGACTCCATGACTTTCCTCCTTCTCGGACGTACATCTCCGGGACGGACCCCTCAAGGGCTGTCACGGGATGGGAGAAGTGCTACGTCCTCGGGAAGGGGAACGCGCGGGAGGTCGACCGCGTACGACTCGCGCACCTCGTCCGACACCGGCGATCACCCCCGAGCGACAACCACTGGCCACGCGTTCGCGCAACCTCTGGACAGGCCCTGCCGGGAGAGCAGAGACCCCCCTGTCCACGGCCGGTGCCACTGTCACCGGCCGGCCCGGTGGGGACCCAAGTCAGCGGCCGCGCCGAGTGGCTGTCGGGCTGGTGCGTTATTGGACCGAGCGTGGCCGATCGTGGTCCATTCCGAGCCGGGGCACAAGGGGGGTCATTACTAGCCAGTAACGGCCTGATAACCGAGCCACGACCGGCGGGCATCAAGCGGGCACACAGGGTGCTGCCGAGCGACCGGACAGAAGAGGAAATGGCCGCAGAAAAGCGGACGTAAGAAGCGGCTCAACTTACTGGAAGTAACAGCGGCCGCGTTTACCAAGTTTTGGTAAAGCGCGGCCGCGTCTTGTCTCTCTGTCGCCAAATCACCCGTCGTTACCGCGCTCGGGCACTCATTCGGTGACAGGCGGGTGAACGCGCGCAGGCGTCCACGGGTGGATCGGCAGAGGGGTTAGAAGAGCACCCTCGCCAGCGCGGTTCGGGCCGCGGTGACGCGCGGGTCGTCCCCGCCGATCACCTCGAAGAGCTCAAGGAGCCGCACGCGCGCGGCCTCGCGATCGTCACCGAACGTGCGCCGCACGGTCTCGACGAGCCGCCCGAACGCGTCCTCGACATGGCCGCCGACCAGATCGAGGTCGGCCGCGGCGATCTGCGCGGCCGCGTCGGCCGGCTTCTCCGCCGCGTCCTTGCGGACCTGCGCGGGGTCGAGGGACTGCACGCGCTGGAGCAGTTCGGCCTGTGCGAGCCCCAGCTTGGCCTCGGGGTTGCCCGGGTCGTCGCTCAGGACGTTCTTGTAGGCCTGGACCGCGCCGGCCAGGTCGCCCGAGTCGAGGGCGACGACGGCGGCTTCGAGCAGGGCGTCGTACGGGCCGGCCGGGGCCGGGGCCTCCGCGGCGGGAGCGGCGGCCGCGTCCTGGTCGACCGCGATCCCGGTCAGGCCGAAGCGCTCCTCGGCGACCTGCACCAACTGGTCGAGCGTCTCGCGGATCTGCGCCTCAGGGGCGGCGCCCTG
Source organism: Streptomyces sp. NPDC048361 (assembly GCF_040651795.1). Lineage (NCBI taxonomy): Bacteria > Bacillati > Actinomycetota > Actinomycetes > Kitasatosporales > Streptomycetaceae > Streptomyces > Streptomyces sp. NPDC048361. The sequence continues at coordinate 74,601 of NZ_JBEZKW010000007.1, read as the reverse complement.
GAAGAGCGGCAGCGCCTGTCCCGCGACGACCGCGAAGACGGCCGGGATCCCCTGGATCCCGAACTGCTGCATCAGCATCTGGTTGGCGTCGACGTCGATCTTGGCAAGGAGGAAACGGCCGTTGTACTCGACGGCGAGCCGTTCGAGCAGCGGGCCGAGCTGCTTGCAGGGCTCGCACCACTCGGCCCAGAAGTCGATGACGACGGGCACCTCGGCGGAGCGGGTCAGGACGTCGCGCTCGAAAGTGGCCTCGTCGACATCGATGACGAGCGCGGACGGCGCCACGGCCGGGACCCCGCCCTGCCGGGCTGCTTCGGCCCGCGCCTGCTCCGCCTTGCTCTTGGCCTCACCGGCCGCCTTCACCGCGGCGAGGTCGACGACGCCGCTCATGGACATGTTCCTAGGCTGCATACGTACATCCTCCCCCTTCCGCGCAGGTGCCTGGTGCGCCGGTGGCAGGATCCGGGCCCGCTCGACGCCTCCCGCCGGATTGCGAGACATCGGGCACCACGGACGCGCCACCGGTCTTTGACGACGGTCGTACGGTGTTGCGTGCGGCTCCCGGGTCCCCACCCGGGCGCCTGTGACATGTGGTTGTCGCGGAAGGCCGCTCAAGGCTTTCGCTACGAGCCGTAGCGTAACTGGTGCACGCCCGGCGTGCGGGGTGATCTCGCGCACACCGCGGGCCCCCTGGCGCGATTGCTACCGGCCGGTATGGTCGCCGTCATGCCTTCTTCATCCCGCGCCGCGAGACCGTCCTGTACGAGTCGTACGGGCCGCCCCCGCAGCGCGGAGGCCGACGCCGCGATCCTGCTGGCGACCCGGGAGGCGCTGGTGGACCTGGGCTGGTCGAAGCTGACGATGGGCGACGTGGCGACCCGGGCCGGGGTGGCCAAGACGACGCTCTACCGGCGCTGGGCGGGGAAGAACGAGCTCGTCGTGGACGCGGTCGCGGTCCTCTTCGACGAGCTCGAACTCCCGGACCTGGGCAGCCTGATGGCCGATGTCGAGGGCGTGGTCCTCCAGTTCGCGGCGCTCCTGGAGCGCCCCGAGGCGAAGACGGCGCTGATGGCGGTGGTGGCCGAATCCACCCGGGACGACGCGCTGCGCGGGCGGATCCGCTCCGCCATCGTGGACCGCCAGAAGCGGCTGGTTCTGGTCGGCCGTGAGCGCGCCCAGGCCCGCGGCGAACTCCCCTACGAGGCCGACCCCGCGGTCTCCGCCCGCCACACCGACCTCATCTTCGACGTGGTGGCGGGCGCGGTGGTGCACCGCGCCCTGGTGAGCGCGGAGCCGGTGGACGAGGAGTGGGCCCGTGACTTCACCCTCCTCATCTGCACGGGGCTCGCGGCGACGGCCTGAGGCAGCGCCGCCCCCGCGCCGATGCCGGTGGCGGTGCCGAGCGCTCAGACCTGGTACCGCTCCGGCGCGAACAGGGCCAGGTTCTCCCGTACCCACTCCGAGGTGTGCTTCAGGCCGTCCTCCAGGGCGACCTGCGGAGCCCAGCCGGCCCATTCGCGGGCGCGTGAGTTGTCCGAAAGCAGTCGCTCGACCTCGCTGCCCGAGGGGCGCAGGCGGGCCGGGTCCACCACCACGGAGGCCTCTCGGCCGGACGCGGCGATGAGCGCCTCGGCCAGATCGCCGATCGCGATCTCTCGGCCCGTGCCCAGGTTCACGACCTCGCCGAGCGCCCGGTCGCACTCCGCGACCGCGAGGAAGCCCCGCGCGGTGTCGGTGACGTACGTGAAGTCGCGGGTCGGGGTGAGCGAGCCGAGCTTGATCTCCCGTACGCCCGCGTGGAGTTGGGCCAGGATGGTGGGGATCACGGCGCGGGCCGACTGGCGCGGGCCGTAGGTGTTGAAGGGGCGCACCACGGTGACGGGGAGCTCGAAGGCGTGCCAGTGCGAGAGCGCCGTCATGTCGGCGCCGATCTTGGAGGCGGAGTACGGCGACTGCGGCTGGAGCGGGTGTTCCTCGCTGATCGGCACGGTCAGGGCGGTCCCGTACACCTCGCTGGTGGAGGTGTGGACGAGGCGGCGCACCGCGTGCCGGCGGCAGGCCTCGGCGATGTTCTCGGTGCCGACCACGTTGGTCTGCACGTAGGCGCCCGGGGAGTCGTAGCTGTACGGGATGCCGATGAGGGCGGCCAGGTGGAAGACGGTGTCGCAGCCGGCCACCGCGTCCGAGACCCGGCCCGCGTCGCGGACGTCCCCGGCCACCGTCTCTACCCGGGGGTGGTTCAGCAGATGGGCCAAGTGGCCTTTCTCGGCGTACGGCTTGTAGTGCACGAACGCCCGGACGTTCGCGCCGAGTTCGACGAGCAGGTCGACCAGGGTCGAGCCGATGAACCCTTCGGCGCCGGTGACCAGGACGGTGCGGCCGTGCCACGGGGTGGTGGGGGTGGTGGTGTTCATGCTGCGTACTCCTTGAGGCGCGAGGCGGGGTGGGAGGCGAGTTCGAGGACCCGGGCGGCCAGCAGGTCGGCGGCGCGGGCGTGGTTGCCGGGGTCGGCGGCGCCGCTCATCGCGGCGAGCCGGGCGGGGTCGGCGAGCAGGGGCTCGATGAGGCCGGCGAGCCGGAACGCGGTGGTCTCGGCGTCCGGCACGAGCAGGCCGGCGCCCGCGTCGGAGAGGACCCGCGCGTTGTGGGTCTGGTGGTCGCCGGGCGCGTGCGGGTAGGGCACGAGGACGGCGGGCACACCGGTCGTGGCGAGCTCGGCGACGGTCGCGGAGCCCGCCCGGCATACGACGAGGTCGGCGGCGGCGTACGCCAGGTCCATCCGGTCGAGGTAAGGCACGGCACGCACCCCGGTGAGCCCGGTCAACTGACGTTCGGTGTCGGCGAGTTGAGCCGGGCCTGTCTTGACGAGGAGGTGGACGTCGGATCGGTCGCGCCAGCGGTGGGCGAGGCCGACGGCGGCCGCGGTGAGCCGGGCGGCGCCCAGGCTGCCGCCGTTGACGAGGACGAGCCGCGCCCCGGGCGGCACGCCGAGGGCGCTGCGGGCCCCGGCGCGCATCGTCGTACGGTCGAGGGAGGCGAGCGCGGCGGCGATGGGCATGCCGGTGGTGACGGCGTCCTGGCCGCCCGAGAGGTGGGCGCGGCTGCGGTCGAAGGCGACCGCGATGTGGGGGGTGAGCCGGGCCGCGAACTGGTTGGCACGGCCCGGCACCGCGTTGGACTCGTGGATGAGGCTGGGCAGACCGGCCATCTTGGCGCCGACGATCACAGGCGCGCTCGGATAGCCGCCCATGCCGACGGCGACTTGGGCGCCCTGCGCCTTGAGGATGGACCGGCACTGCGCGCCCGATCTGAGGAGCGCGGCCGGAAGCAGATACCGCTTGGCGCCGAGCGAGGGGTCGAAGGGGATCATGTCGACGGTGTGCAACCGGTAGCCGGCGCCCGGTATGAGGTCGCCCTCCAGGCCTCTGGTCGTGCCGACGAAGGAGATCACCGCGTCGGGTACGGCCCGCCGCAGCGCCTCGGCGAGCGCGAGCCCGGGGTAGATGTGCCCGCCGGTACCGCCCGCCCCGATCACTACTGACAATGGTGTGCGCATGGCACCGAGGTTCACGGGGCGGCTTAAGAGGGTTCTAAGAGCCTCGTTTGGCAGGCTTTGCCCATGAGCACCACGCGCGCGGTCAGAATTCTCGTCGTCGACGACGAGCCGGAGGTACGGGCGGCCGTCGAGGACGGCCTCGCGGTGGAGGGGTACGAGGTGAAGGGCGCCCCGGACGGGCTCGCGGCCCTCTCGGACGTGGCCCTCTGGCGGCCGGACGCGATCGTCCTCGATGTGATGATGCCGGTCCTCGACGGGCTCGGCGTCTGCCGCCAGCTGCGCGCGATGGGCGACCGCACCCCGGTGCTCGTCCTCACCGCGCTCGACTCGGTGAGCGAGCGGGTGGACGGCCTGGAGGCGGGCGCGGACGACTACTTGGTCAAGCCCTTCGCCCTGGATGAACTCATCGCCCGTGTAAGGGCGTTGTTGCGCCGGGCCGCCCCCGATCCGGCCGAGGCGCAGGAGCTTCGGTACGCCGACCTCGTGCTCGACCCGGTCGCGCACACCGCCCGCCGGGGCGAGCGCGGAATCGACTTCACGCGGACCGAGTTCGCGCTGCTCGAACTGCTCCTGCGCAACCCGGGGCAGGTGCTGCCGAGAGAGTTGATCCACGAACTGGTCTGGGGCCGCGACTTCGGCCCCGACTCCAACTCTCTTGCCGTGTACGTGGGTTACCTGCGCCGCAAGCTGGAGGCGGCGGGCGAGCCGCGCCTGGTCCACACGGTGCACGGGGTCGGCTACCGGCTGGACGCGTCGTGAGCTCCCGGCGGCGCCTCGGGGCCCGCTGGCGCCGGCACCGTCCGCTGCGCACCCGGCTCGCGGTGGCCGCGTCCGCCGCGGTGGCGCTGGTCGCGGTCGGGGTGTGCACGGCCGCGTTCTTCGTACTCCGCTTCGAGCTGTACCACCAGCTCGACCTGAACCTCACCCAGTCGGCGACCCTGGCCATCCAGCAGAACCGGGGCGCGGCCCCCGGCGTGCTGGCCGGGGAGTGCCGTTATCTGGCGGCGCCCGCCTGTGCGCAGGTCGTGCCGGCCGATCCGGCGGACGATCCCGCCAAGCCCTATCTGCTGCCGGTGAGCCCACCCGTGCGCGAGGTCGCCACCGGGGAGCGCAGGCCGTACTCCACCAACATCACGCTGCCCGACGGCGAGCCGGCGCGCATGCTCACCACGCCCTTCGGCGGCTCGAACTCCCTTCAGGTGGCGTTGCGTTCGGACACCGTACGCAAGGGGGTGAGCCAGGCCGCCTGGCTGATGGGCGGGGTCGGGGCGGCCGGGGTGCTGCTCGCCGGGGCGCTCGGATACTGGGTCTCGCGTACGGGTCTCGCCCCCGTGGCGCGGCTCACCGCGACGGCCGAGCACATCGCGGCCACCCGCGACCCGAGCCACCGCATCGAGCTTCCGCCGGGGCCGCCCGACAAGGAGGACGAGGTGACGCGGCTCGCCACGTCCTTCAACACGATGCTGGGCGAGCTGGAGCAGTCGGTGACGGCGCAGCGGCGGCTCGTGGCGGACGCGTCGCACGAGCTGCGGACGCCGTTGACCGCGTTGCGCACCAACGCGGAGTTGCTGGCGCGGGCGGAACGGCTGACCGCGGCTCAGCGCGAGCGCGCCTCTGCCGCGCTCGGGCGTCAGATCCGGGAGGTGTCCGTGCTGGTCAACGACCTCATCGACCTCGCGCGGGACGAGGAGCCGGTGCCGCTCCTTGAGGAGGTCGCGCTGGCACCGCTGCTCACGCACACCGTGGACACGGCGCGGGCGCACTGGCCTATTACCCCGTTCCGGCTGGAGCTGGTGGACGCGTCGGTGACCTTGCCGGGGGTTCCCTCCCGGCTGGCCCGGCTGATCTCCAACCTGTTGGACAACGCGGCGAAGTTCAGCCCCCCGGGGGCGCCGGTGGAAGTGACGCTTTCCGCTGGGGAGTTGACGGTACGGGATCACGGGCCCGGGATCGCCGAGGCCGATCTCCCGTACGTCTTCGACCGGTTCTACCGGGCCGAGCAGGCCCGGGCGCTCCCGGGGTCGGGGCTGGGGCTTGCGATGGCTCGGCAGATCGCGCGGGCGCATGGTGCTGCGCTGACGGTCGAGCGGGCGGCGGGCGGCGGAGCCCAGTTCCGCCTGACCTTGCCGCGCCGCTGACGGCGGTTCGGGCCACTCGTACGGCTACTTGAGGGTGCAGCTACCTGGGGCTCCGCCCCGGACCCCGTGCGCGCCTGAAGGGCGCTCGTCCGCAAACTCCCCAAGGCCTTAAGGGCCGGGGAACCCCCATGACGGGCTGAGGTTGCCCGTGCGGGCCGGTATAGAGCAGTTCAGGGGCGCGGGGAACTGCGCGAGACTCGGGGCGGGCCGCAGCGGGAAGCGGGGTTGGGGGCGCCGGGCCGGCCGTGCGCCGGCCCGCTCCGGGAAGCGGACCGGCGTCCGGGGTCAGAAGCCGGGCGGCTCCGTGTACGTGCCCCACTCCTCGCGCAGCACCCCGCAGATCTCACCCAGGGTCGCCTCGGCGCGTACCGCGTCCAGCATCGGGGCGATCATGTTCGAACCGTCGCGGGCCGCGGCCAGCATCGTGTCCAGGGCCGCCGACACCGCGGCGTCGTCGCGGCGCGACTTGCGGTCGGCGAGCTCGCGTACCTGCTCGCGCTCCACCTCGTGGCTGACCCGCAGGATCTCCAGGTCGCCGGTGACCGAACCGTGGTGGCAGTTGACGCCCACCACCCGCTTGTCGCCCTTCTCCAGGGACTGCTGGTAGCGGAAGGCGGACTCCGCGATCTCTCCGGTGAACCAGCCGTCCTCGATGCCGCGCAGGATGCCGGAGGTGATCGGGCCGATGGGGTGCTGCCCGTCGGGGTGCGCCCGGGTGCCCCGCTCCTTGATCTGGTCGAAGATCTTCTCCGCATCCGCCTCGATGCGGTCGGTGAGCTGCTCGATGTACCAGGAACCGCCCAGCGGGTCGGCGACGTTGGCGACGCCGGTCTCCTCCATCAGGACCTGCTGGGTGCGCAGCGCGATCTCCGCGGCCTGCTCACTCGGCAGGGCGAGGGTCTCGTCGAGGGCGTTGGTGTGCAGGGAGTTGGTGCCGCCGAGGACTGCGGCCAGGGCCTCCACGGCGGTGCGCACGACGTTGTTGTACGGCTGCTGTGCGGTCAGCGACACCCCGGCGGTCTGGGTGTGGAAGCGCAGCCACTGCGCCTTGTCCGACTGGGCGCCGTACACCTCCTTCATCCAGCGGGCCCAAATGCGGCGCGCGGCGCGGAACTTGGCGATCTCCTCGAAGAAGTCGACGTGGGCGTCGAAGAAGAAGGAGAGGCCGGGGGCGAAGACGTCCACGTCCAGGCCGCGGCTGAGGCCGAGCTCCACGTAGCCGAAGCCGTCGGCGAGGGTGTACGCCAGCTCCTGCGCCGCCGTCGCCCCGGCCTCGCGGATGTGGTAGCCGGAGACGGAGAGCGGCTTGTAGGCGGGGATGCCCTGCGCGCAGTGCTCCATCAGGTCGCCGATGAGGCGCAGGTGGGGCTCGGGCTGGAAGAGCCACTCCTTCTGCGCGATGTACTCCTTGAAGATGTCGGTCTGGAGGGTGCCGTTGAGGACGCCCGGGTCGACGCCCTGCCGCTCGGCGGCGACGAGGTACATGCAGAACACGGGGACGGCCGGGCCGCTGATGGTCATGGACGTGGTGACGTCGCCGAGCGGGATGTCCTGGAAGAGGACCTCCATGTCGGCGGCCGAGTCGATGGCGACGCCGCAGTGGCCGACCTCGCCGAGCGAGCGGGGGTCGTCGGAGTCGCGGCCCATGAGCGTGGGCATGTCGAAGGCGACGCTCAGGCCGCCGCCGCCCGCGGCCAGGATCATCTTGTAGCGCTCGTTGGTCTGCTCGGCGTTGCCGAACCCGGCGAACTGCCGGATCGTCCACGTGCGGCCCCGGTAGCCGGTCGGGTACAGGCCGCGGGTGTAGGGGTACTCGCCGGGCCAGCCGATCCGTTCGAACCCGTCGTAGGTGTCGCCGGGCCGGGGCCCGTACGCGGGGTCGACGGGGTCCCCGGAGAGTGTGGTGAAGTCCGCGTCGCGCTTGCGGGCCTTGTCGTAACGGGCCTGCCAGCGGCGGCGGCCTTCCTCGATCGCGTCAGCGTCCATGGCTCAAATTTACTTGGACGTCCTAGTAAATGTCGATGGGCGACCGCCACGCGTTGCGCTTGCGCGGCGGTGGGGCTCCCTCGGGGTGCGGCCGGGTGCGGCGGGGTCAGGCGCTGGCGCCGGCCGGGACGGTGTCCCTGACCTTCGACTCCAGCTCCTTGGAGACCTTGCGCTCGACGAAGAAGGCGGCGGTGGGGATGGTTCCGGCGATCAGCACCCACAGCTGCTTGCCGACCGGCCACTTCGCCTTGGAGCCGAGGTCGAAGGCGAAGACGAGGTAGATCACGTACAGCCAGCCGTGGGCGATGCCGATGACCTTCGTGAAGTCGGCGGCGCCGTTCATGTCGAGGATGTACTTGGCGATGACGCCGAGGGTCAGCAGGACCAGCAGCACGCCTGTGACGTACGCCATTACCCGGTAGCGGGTCAGTACGCTCTTTTTCATGCGGTCGAGCGTAACCGGACATGCGGGGCGATCTTCCCCCGGGGCACGCCTTGCGGGGGCTCTCCCCCGCCCCCGCGCGCGGCGGCCCGCCCCCCTGCCGGGATGCCCCATGGCAGCACGCCGCCCCGGCGTACCCGGCCCGTCCGGCCATCGAGGACGAGCGCCCACCTGGCGCGAACGGGTCCGGGGCGCAGCCCCCGACACCCCACTTTCGAGTGCGGACCGTGCGTGGCCGGTCGCGCAGTTCCGCGCGCCTGTGGGGCACCCGGCACCGACCGACCGCGCCCGCCCCCGCCGAGCACGCCCGCTGCAGGGGACCCGTTGCCCATGGGGGCCGGGGCGGAGACCTGGGTCAGTCTTCGAAGTCGTTGGCTGCTACTCGTAGCGGGCGGAGCATCGCGAAGATCTCGGCGCACTCCTCCGCGTCGTAGGCGCCAAGGCCGAACTCCATCGACATCAGGTCACGCGTCGCCGACTCCACCACCTCGCGCCCCTTGTCCGTGATGGACGCCAGCGTGCCGCGGCCGTCGTTCGGGTTGGGGCGCTTGTCGACCAGGCCCGACTTCACGAGGCGGTCCACCGTGTTGGTGACCGACGTCGGATGGACCATCAGGCGTTCGCCGATCTTGGACATCGGCAGCTCCCCCGCTTTGGAGAAGGTCAGAAGGACCAGCGCTTCGTACCGCGCGAACGTCAGCCCGTACGGCTTCACCACCGCGTCGACCTCGGCAAGCAGGATCTGGTGTGCCCGCATGATCGAGGTGATCGCCCCCATCGAGGGCACGGGACCCCAGCGCTGCTGCCAGAGTTCGTCGGCTCGGGCGATGGGATCGAAGGGAAGGCTGAGCGGCTTGGGCACGCGACGACCTTACCCACTGGTCACATGCCGGTCAGCTCCGTCTCGTAGTTCGGTACCGCCGACCCGCCGCCCAGGGCGCGGGGCGCGGCACTCCGCCGACCTGACGGCCCGTCATGTCACGATGGTCCGGCCCTGTGCACACCATCGCGTGCACACCGTCCGTGTACGCCGTCCCGTGTGCACCCTCGCGACCCCCAAGGGGCCCGATGTCCCGGTACCGAATCCTGCTCGCCACCGTGTCGGCCGTGCTGCTCGCCGCCGTCGCCGGCTGCTCGTCCGGCGGCGACGGATCCGGGGAGGGGCCCGGCGCGCGGACCGGCTCGCGGGCCGAGGCCGCCCCCGCGCCCGCGTCCGGCTCCCCGTTCTGGGTGGACCCGGAGAGCGACGCCGCGCGGCAGGTCAAGCTCTGGCAAGGCCAGGGGCGTACCGCCGACGCCGCGGCCCTGCGGCGGATCGCCGACCGGCCGGTCGCCACCTGGCCGTCCGGAAACGACCCGCGGGCCCGCATCCGCAAGGCCGTAGCGGGCGCCGCCGAGGAGCACCGGACCGCGCTGTTCGTGGCGTACGACATTCCGCACCGCGACTGCGGCAAGTACTCGGCGGGCGGCGCCGAGGGGGGCGACGGCTACCGCGCCTGGACCCGGATGTTCGCCGAGGCGATCGGGGACGCGCCGGCCGTGATCGTCCTGGAGCCCGACGCGATCGCCCACATGGTCGACGGGTGCACCACACCCGACCACCACGCCGAGCGCTACCAGCTCCTGGCCGAGGCGATCGAGACGTTCAAGACGCTGCCCCGTACCAAGGTCTACCTCGACGCGGGCAACCCGTCGTGGATCCCCGACCCGGGCAGCCTGGTGGAGCCGTTGAAGCGGGCCGGCATCGACAAGGCCGACGGCTTCGCCCTGAACGTCTCCAACTTCCAGACGAACGGCGCCGTACGGGCGTACGGGGTGAAGGTCTCCCAGGGGCTCGGCGGCAAGCATTTCGTCATGGACACCAGCCGCAACGGCGAGGGCCCGCTGCTCGACGGCCGCGACCAGGCCTGGTGCAACCCGCCGGGGCGCTCGCTCGGCACCCCGCCGTCGGTCAGCACCGGGGACCCGCTCGTCGACGCGTTCTTGTGGATCAAGCGGCCGGGCGATTCGGACGGGCCCTGTCGCGGGGGCCCGTCCGCCGGCACCTGGTGGCCGGAGTACGCCCTCGGGCTCGCCAAGCGCGCCCGTTACTGACGCCCCCGTCGGCCCGGCGCACGCTCAGTCCACCCGGAGCCACTTCGCTTCGGACGGGGTGCCGTCCTGGTCGCTCACGAAGACCATGTACCAGCCGGGCGGGACGAGCGCGCGGTCCGTGGGGACGGTGATCGTGACCGAGTCCTTGTCCTTCGTCAGACCCAGTTCGATGGAGCGCTGCTCCACGTCCGTGGTGTGGGTGACCGCGCTCGGCCGCATCAGACGGGCCTTGACCAGGCGCTCGGGATGGGCGGCTTTGAAGGAGGCCCTGCCGCCCGCGGGCACCGCCTCGGGGCCGTCGCCGAGCGCGGGGCGCTCGCCCTTGTCGCCGTAGAGGTACGGCGGGGTGTAGATCTCCATGCGCTGCTCGAACTTGCCGAGCTTGGTGTTGTTCTTGTCGCCGAAGAGCGAGTCGGAGCCGAAGGTGGCGACCCGGCCGTCCGGGAGCAGCAGCGCCTCGGAGTGGTAGTTGCGGCCGATGGTAGGGTCCGCCGCCTCGCGGAAGGCGTTCGCCTTGGGGTCGTAGAACTGGGCGCGGAAGATGTTGGAGCCGCCCCGGCCCCGGTAGTCGGAGGAGCCGCCGGTGGTGAAGACGGAGTCGTCCGGCATGAGCACGCTGCTCAAATACCGTGTTCCCTGCGGGAGTTCGGGTCCGGACGTGAAGACGGGGTTGTTCTGGTTCAGGTCCACCACGGCGGTGCGCGGGGTGGCCTTCTTGGACTCGCCCACGCCGCCGCCGCCGAGCAGCATGAACCGCTGGTCCTGTGCGGGCGGCAGCAGGAGTGAGCTGGCCGTCTCCAGCTGATCGGCGGCGTTCAGGCCGCCGATCTTGGTGAAGGTGTTCTTCTCGACGTCCCACAGGCCCGGCTCGCGGCCCTTGTCGGCGGGCCCGTAGCCGGAGTTGGCGCCCGAGTAGAAGAGCTTGCCGCCCTTGGTCAGGAAGAGCGAGGGATAGGTCGGGAAGTAGCGGAAGGGCCCGGATGACCACTTCTTGGTCTTCGGGTCGTAGATCTCGTTGTTGCCGGCGAGGATGACGCCCACGTCGTCGAGCCCGGAGACGGCGAGCACCTTGCCGTCCTTGAGCGTGGTGAGCGTCGGGTACCAGCGGGCCTCCTTCATCGGGGCGACGGGTACGTACTTCTCGGCCTTGGGGTCGAACTCGTAGGCCGCCCTGATCCCCTGGTAGTCCTGCTTGTCCAGGGTGATCTTCTCGGCGAGCCCGTACACGTTGTCGGCGTCCTTGCCTGCGAGGCCCACGACCTCGTACTGGGCCTGGTCGGTGGCGACCGACTGGGGGCCCTCGACGGCCGCCTCGACGAAGACCCGCGCCTCGGCGGCGGTGGTCTTGGTCTTCCACGGCTTCATCCGGCCGTTGGCGTAGTACGAGACCTCGAACTCGCGCTTGGCGCGCGGCACGGTGACGTCGAACTTCGACACGTACTCGACGCCCGACGGGGAGCGGAACGTCGTGCCCTTCTTGAGGGTGACGGCCTTGTTGGGGTCCTCGTTCTTGACCCGCATGCCACCGCCGGCCCGTTTCACCTCGCCGTCGAGGACCTCGTAGCGGGCGGTGCCGCCGGCCACCAGGAGCTTGCCGTCGGGGAGTTGGGCGTGGCCGCCGCAGAAGAAGTCCTCGGGCGTGTGGATCTTCTTGAAGCTGTTGTCCTTGGGGTTCCACAGCACGGTGTCGAAGGTGCCCGCGTCGAAGTGGTCCTGCTTGTTGCCCGAGCCCGCGATGATCAGCACCTTGCCGGTGTGGAGGAGCGCCGCGTGGATGGCGTTGGTCCGGTACTCCTTGGGGATGTCGACGCCGTGCCAGGCGCCGTACTTCCGCATGTACTCGGGCTGGGCGATCTCGTAGGCGTGGTACTGCTCGGTGGCGAAGGAGAGTGCGGCGGGTGCGTTGAGTCCCGCGAGGAGCACGACGGCGCCACCGCCGAACAGGGTCTTCTTCATCCGTTTCGAAGGCCGGTAGGCCATGACGTCAGTTCCCTCCGGTCGTCGTGGCGACGGCGGGTTCGGCCTCGCCGCCGGGCTTGTGCTGCGGGAGCGGCACGGCCGCGCGGGTCGCGGCGCGCTCACGCAGCGAGGTCCAGGCCCAGATCGCGACCGGCGCGAGCGCGATGCACAGGGCGAGTACGGCCCAGGTGCGCATGGCGGCGTGGGTGTGGCCGTAACGCACGGAGGCGATCAGTGAGGACGTGAGGACGGCCGCCCAGAACAGGTGGATGCGGAACGTCCACAGCCGGTCGGGACTGGCCCGGCCGCCCTTGGGGGTGACGACGAACCGGCCGCGGGTGCGCAGCACCGCCGAGCCGAGCGACTTGAGGTAGATCGGCGCGGAGAGCGCCGACATGCCCATCCCGGCGAGGCCGCCCGAGCCCTCGGGTTCGTGGGGCGAGACGTTGTGCCGCCGGTTCCACAGGTAGAGGCCGATCTGGAGGGCGGCGGCGTCGCTGTAGAGCATCAGCCAGACCGAGGCGGTGACCTCGGTGCCGGACGCGCCGAACCAGAGGAAGAGCACACAACTGACGATGCCCAGCAGCCAGTTGACGGCCGTCATGGGGTAGTAGACGAGCATCAGGGTGTACGAGAGCAGCCGGCCGGGCGGCATCGTGAAGGGCGCCTTCCAGTACTGCTTGACCAGGGTCTCGTAGGTGCCGCGCGACCAGCGCATCTGCTGGGTGAAGAAGTCGGTCCAGGAGGCCGGGCCCTCGCCGACGGCCAGTACGTCCGGGGTGTACACGGAGCGCCAGTGCCGGCCGGTCCTCGGGTTCTTGTGCCGGTGCAGTTCGAAGCCGGTGGCCATGTCCTCGGTGATCGAGTCGTACAGGCCGCCGATCTGCCGCAGCGCCGCGATCCGCACCACGTTGTTGGTGCCGACGAACATGGGCGCCCGGTAGCGGTTGCCGGCCCGCTGGATCAGCGCGTGGAAGAGGAACTGCTGGGACTCGGCGGCCTTGGTGACGGGCGAGTCGTAGTTCCCGTAGACCTGCGGCCCGACGACGAAGGCGACGTCGGGGTCGCGGAAGTAACCCATCATCCGCTCAAGGAAGTTGGGGAGCGGGGCGTGGTCGGTGTCGACGGAGGCGAAGAAGTCGTAGTGGCCGCCGTGCATCGCGATCCAGGCGTTGTAGTTGCCGTGTTTGGTACGGGCCTTGTGGGCGCCCTTCTTGCGGTTCCACTCGGGGACGCCCTTGCGGGTGAAGTGGCGTACGCCGAGCTCCGTGCAGAGCGCCTTGGCCTCGTCGTCGTCGCCCTCGTCCAGGAGCCAGATGTCCAGGGGCCCGGGGTGGGTGAGCCGGACGGCCGCCTCCAGGGTGGTGCGCACCATGGATATGGGTTCCGTGCCCGGCACATACGTGGTGAGGAAGGCGACCCGGGTGCCCTTTTCGGGGGTGACGGGGACGGGGTCGCGGGCGACCAGCGTGGCGTGGGCGACCGAGGCGACGTTGGCGACCATGAACAGCTCGATCAGGCCGATCGAGACCAGCATCGTGATGTCGAGGTCCACGAGCCAGCGGTCGCCGCCCTCGCGCTCGACCCAGTGGGTGGGCCAGATGAGATAGACGAGCAGCAGGCCGGTGAGTATCGGCGCGAGGGTCATCAGAAGGACGGCGCGTATGCGGTGCGGCTCCTGTGAGAGCAGACTCCGGTACTGCACCCGGTAGGGCTTGGCGCCCGGCTCCGTGAGCGGTCCGGCCAGTCGGCTGTGGGTGTCGTATGCGTAGCCCTCCGGGCGCACGTGCCCTCCAGCTGATCGTCGAGCAGGGGTTTTGCATCGGGTTGATAACCCCACAAAAGTGGAGAAAGCCCGGCGTGTCGACTGGAGTACTCCGAGTGAGCGGTTCTAGGGTGGCGGGCCGTTTCGGCGGCGGGGGCCCGTCGCCGTCTTCTGCGCGTACATGCGTGAGCCCCCCGGCCTGGGCGGGCCGGGGGGCTCTCGACGTGCTGGGCGGGGGCCGCTGCTCGGCGGCCCGGTGACGGGTGCCTACTCGTCGGCGAGGTGGCGCTCGACCGTCTCGACCTTGGAGGTGAGACCGTCGGTGACGCCGGGGCGGATGTCCGCCTTGAGGACGAGAGAGACCCGGTTCGAGCGGGCCTCGACGGCGGCGACGGCGCGCTTGACGACGTCCATGACCTCGTCCCACTCACCTTCGATGCTGGTGAACATCGCGTCGGTGTGGTTGGGCAGGCCGGACTCGCGCACGACGCGCACCGCGTCCGCGACGTACTCCCCCACGTCCTCGCCGACGCCGAGCGGGCTGACCGAGAAGGCGACGATCATGCGTTGACCACGCCTTCCTTGCGGGCCCTGGTCGCGATCACGGCGTCGTCGAGCTCACGCCGGAGCTTGCGCTCGGCGAAGAAGCCGCCGAAGGGCAGGACGGCGAGCACGAAGTAGAGGATGCCGGTCTTCGCGGGCCACTTGGTGCGGTTCCAGGCGTCGAGCCAGAAGAGCACGTACAGCGTGAAGAGGATGCCGTGGACCATGCCCATCACCATCACCCCGTCGAACGAGGTGGTGCGCTTGAGCACCGAGCACACCAGCAGGATCGGGAACGAGATGGCCTCGGGGAGCGAGATCAGTCGGAGTCGATGCAGGGCGGAGGCTGTCTTGAGGTCCACGTGAGGGGCACTTTCGCTGGGAGAGAGCGGGCGGCAGTGATCGAATGACGGCGTTCACGGGACGGTGATCGTTTGTGAACGCGTGCACAAACGTTCCTCATTCTGACATCGTCCCCTTGCCCCTGTCGGGGCGGGTCCCCGGCCCGCTACCGTCGGGCCGTGGCAATGTTCCGACTTCAGGGCAGCAAGGTGCTCGCCGTCGACATGACCGGCGACGCAGTCAAGGCGAAGAACGGCTCGATGGTCGCCTACGACGGACAGATGGCGTTCAAGAAGATGTCCGGCGGCGGCGAGGGTCTGCGCGGCATGGTGACCCGGCGCCTCACCGGCGAGCAGATGACCGTGATGGAGGTGAAGGGCCACGGCACGTGCTATTTCGCCGACCGTGCGAACGAGATCAACCTCGTGAGCCTGACCGGCGACAAGCTCTACGTCGAGGCGAGCAATCTGCTCGCCACCGATGCGGGGCTGCGCACCGGTACCACCTTCACCGGCCTGCGCGGCGCGAGCCAGGGCAATGGCCTGTTCACCACGACGATCGAGGGCCGGGGCCAGGCCGCGATCATGTCGGACGGGCCTGCGGTGGTGCTGCGCGTCAGCGCCCAGTACCCGCTCCTGGTCGACCCCGGCGCCTACATCGCCCACCAGGGCAACCTGCGCCAGCACTTCCAGTCCGGGGTGACCTTCCGCACCTTCGTCGGCGAGGGCTCCGGCGAGGCGTTCCAGATCCGGTTCGAGGGCGAGGGCCTGGTGTACGTGCAGCCGAGCGAGCGCAACACGATCGGCGGGGACGTCTGATGCCGTTCCGCGAGATCAACTCCAAGATGGTCGAGGCCACGGTGCTGCCCGGCCAGAAGATGTTCAGCCAGCGCGGCGCGATGCTCGCGTACAAGGGCGACGTGTCCTTCACGCCCAACATCCAGGGCGGCCAGGGCGGCCTCATGTCGATGATCGGCCGCCGGGTCGCCAACGAGGCGACGCCACTCATGACGGTCGAGGGCAGTGGCACGGTGATGTTCGGCCACGGCGGCCACCACATCCAGGTGATCAGCCTCCAGGGCGACACCCTGTACGTCGAGGCCGACCGGCTGCTCGCCTTCGACGGCTCTCTCCAGCAGGGCACGATGTTCATGGGCTCGCAGGGCGGGGTCATGGGCATGGTGCGCGGCCAGGTGACCGGGCAGGGCCTGTTCACCACGACCCTCAAGGGCCATGGCGCGGTCGCGGTGATGGCGCACGGCGGGGTGATCGAGCTGCCGATCACCCCGCAGCGTCCGGTCCACGTCGACCCGCAGGCGTACGTCGCCCACCACGGCGACGTACGCAACAAGCTCTCGGCCGCGCTCGGCTGGCGCGAGATGGTGGGCCGGGGCTCCGGCGAGGCCTTCCAGCTCGAACTGTCCGGACAGGGCGCGGTGTACGTACAGGCCTCGGAGGACAAGCTGTGAGCGCCCCGGTGATCTTCGATCCGTACTCGCTGCCCAGCGACGACAACGTCAACAAGTACACGTTCTGCGTGGAGCTCAAGTCGAGCCAGTGGTTCCTGCAGAAGGGCAAGATGATCGCCTATTACGGGCAGATCGAGTTCAACGGGATCGGTCACGGGCGGCTCGACCGGCTGCTGCGCACGAGCTTCCACTCGCCGCTGCACGCTGCCGACTGGGTGGTGGCGGACGGCAGCGGCAAGATGCTCCTCGCGGACCGCGCCTTCGATGTGAACAGCTACGACCTGGACGAGGGCAATCTGACCATCCGGTCCGGCAACCTCCTGGCGTACCAGCCCTCGCTCGCGCTCAAGCAGTCGATCGTGCCGGGGTTCCTGACCCTGATCGGCACCGGCAAGTTCGTGGCGGCCTCCAACGGGCCCGTGGTCTTCCTGGAGCCGCCGATCCGGGTGGATCCGCAGGCGCTGGTCGGTTGGGCGGACTGCCCCTCACCGTGTCACCACTACGACCACGGGTACCTGACCGGCGTCCTGGGCGGAATCCGGTCACTGACCGGGATCGGCGGCGCCTCGGGCGAGGAGCACCAGTTCGAGTTCGTGGGGGCGGGTACGGTGCTGCTCCAGTCCACCGAAGCGCTCATGGCGGAGCAGGCGACCGGGCAGGTGGCCGCCGAGCCCGGGGTACCCGGCGGTGGGCAGGGCGGGCACGTGCCGGCGGCCGGGGCACCGCGTCTTCCCGGCCAGCTGGGGGACCTGCAGCGTCGCTTCGGGCTGTGAGCGGTAGTCTGCGGAGTGTGACGTCGAACGCCTGAGCCCCTCCGGGCGACGGTCACGCCCGAGGGGTGTGCCCCGCGTCGGGTGCCGGGCGTCACATCCTCCCGGTTGGTTCAGAATTCAACTTCTTAGGTAGAATCCACATATGGAGACCGAGACGGCCACGAACTGGCTGAGCGACAACGAGCAGTGCGCCTGGCGCACCTACCTGGACGTCAACAGGATGCTGACGTACCAGATGGAGAAGGATCTCCAGCCGTTCGGCCTGACCAACAACGACTACGAGATCCTGGTGAACCTCTCGGAGTCGGCGGACAAGCGGATGCGGATGAGCGACCTCGCGGCCGCCACCCTCCAGTCCAAGAGCCGTCTCTCGCACCAGATCACCCGCATGGAGAACGCGGGCCTGGTCCGGCGCGAGAACTGCGAGTCGGACCGGCGCGGGCTCTTCGCCGTCCTCACCGAGCAGGGCGCGGCGACCATGGAGAAGGTCGCCCCGCACCACGTGGCCTCCGTGCGGCGCCACTTCATCGATCTGCTGTCGGGCGAGGCCCTGGCTGATCTGCGGGAGTCCCTGACACCGGTCGCGGAGCATCTGCGCGGGCACCGCGGGAAGATCTGACGGCGAGCGCGGAACACAGCGCGGGCAGCCCCGCGAGGACGAAGCACCACGCGAGCGGAAGCCGCCCGGCGAGCAGTCCCACGCCTGCGGACGCGGCCGAACCCCCGGCGTTCACCGCCGTGTTGACCCACGCACCGGCCCGGGTACGGGCACCGGGCGCGGCGAGTTCGTCGGCGTACAGATAGGCCGTGGTGAGCGCGGGGGCGACGAAGAGGCCGGTGAGGACCATGGCCCCGGCGAGGGTGAACAGGCCGGGCGCGGCCCCGGCGAGCGCCAGCGCTCCGGCGAGGCCGACCGCGAACAGGGCGAGCCGGGCCGCGGCCGGACGCTGCCAGTGCACGGCCCCGTTGACCAGGCCCCCCACCGCGCTGCCGACCGAGAGGGCACCGAGCAGCCAGGGCGCGGCCGACGCCCGGCCGTGCGCGTCCGCGAACACCAGGACCAGGAGTTCGACCGCGCCGATCCCGAGCCCCACACCGGCCGCCACCAGGGCGGGCCGCCAGGGCGCGCGGCCCTTGGTGCCGGCCGCCGTGGGCCGGCCCGGTGACGGCTGCATCGCGCGGACCGCGGGCGAGGCGACCAGGGCGAGCGTCCCCACGATCACGAGTCCCGCGCCGAGCAGGATGCCGACGGCCGGATGGCAGAACTGGACCAGCACGCCGATCACCAACGGGCCACTCACGAAGAGGAGTTCCTCGCATACGCCGTCCAGGCTGTAGGCGCGCTCCAGCATCCGGCGGTCGGCGAGCAGCTCGCTCCACAGGGTGCGCATGGTCGGGCCGAGCGGCGGGGTGCAGGCGCCCGCAGCCGTCCCGAGGACACCGAGCTGCAGGGCGCCGCCCCCGCCGAGCAGGCAGATGACAGCGAGCGCGACGAGCAGCGCCCCGTACAGGGCGGCCATCGGGGCGAGGGCGCGGCGTGGGCCGTGCCGGTCGACGAGGGCGGCGCGGGCCGGTGAGAGCAGCACACTGCTGATGCCGAACAGGGCCATGACGGTGCCGGCCACCGCGTAGGAGCCCGAGCCCTGTTTGACGGCGAGGACCAGGGCGAGCGGGGCGATTCCGTAGGAGAGCCGCCCGAGCAGGGCGGCGCCGAAGGCGCGGGCGGCATGGGGGGTCCGCAGAACGGCGGCGTACGAAGACATGGGGGTTCCTTGGGGCTCTGCGCGAAAGGGGTCGCCGGAGCGGGCCGCCGACCGTACGCCCCCTGGGGGCCGGCCGCGGCGCCGGGGCGGGACCTAGGCGCAGAGCAGGAACATGCCTCCTACGCTAACAGCCCCGGTACCGCCCAACCAGGGCTTTTACCGGGGCTGTTGCGGAGCGCGGGGGCTAGGGGGTGTCGGTCAGGCTGGTGACCAGTTCGTCGGCGGCCGCGTACGGGTCGAGCTCGCCGTCGACGATGCGCTGGGCGAGCGCGTCCAGGCGCTGGTCGCCGTGGAGGGAGCCGATGCGTTCGCGCAGGGCGGTCACCGCGATGGTCTCGACCTCGCGGGCCGCGCGGGCCCTGCGGCGCTCCGCGAGGACGCCGTGCTCGGCCATCCACGCGTGGTGCTTCTCCAGCGCCTCCACGACCTCGTCGATGCCTTCGGCGCGGGCCGCCACCGTCTTGACGATGGGCGGCCGCCAGTCGCCGGGGCCGCGTGATTCGCCGAGGCCCAGCATGTGGTTGAGTTCGCGGGCCGTGGCGTCCGCGCCGTCCCGGTCCGCCTTGTTGACGACGTACACGTCGCCGATTTCGAGGATGCCGGCCTTGGCCGCCTGGATGCCGTCGCCCATGCCGGGCGCGAGCAGCACCACCGAGGTGTCGGCCTGCGAGGCGATCTCCACCTCGGACTGACCCACGCCCACCGTCTCGACGAGGATCACCTCGCACCCCGCCGCGTCCAGGACGCGGATCGCCTGGGGCGCGGACCAGGCGAGGCCGCCGAGGTGGCCTCGGGTCGCCATCGAGCGGATGTAGACACCGGGGTCGGAGGCGTGGTCGGACATCCGGACCCGGTCGCCGAGCAGGGCGCCGCCCGAGAACGGCGAGGACGGGTCGACGGCGAGGACACCGACCCGCTTCCCCGCCCTGCGGTAGGCGGTGACCAGCGCGGAGGTGGAGGTCGACTTGCCGACACCGGGCGAGCCGGTGAGGCCCACGACGTACGCGTTGCCCGCGAGCGGGGCCAGCGCCGCCATCACCTCGCGCAGCTGCGGGGAGGCCCCCTCGACCAGCGAGATCAGCCGGGCGACGGCCCTGGGCCGGCCTTCCCGTGCCTGGGCCACCAGTTCGGGGACGTCCACCATTGCCGCTCCGTTCAGTCGCGTACGCACCGCAGGGTCAGGAATCGCTTCCGGGTTACTTGCCCGGCACGCGCACGATCAGAGCGTCGCCCTGGCCGCCGCCGCCGCACAGGGCCGCGGCGCCCACACCGCCGCCGCGGCGCTTCAGCTCCAGGGCGAGGTGCAGGACCACGCGGGCGCCGGACATGCCGATGGGGTGGCCGAGCGCGATGGCGCCGCCGTTCACGTTCACCTTTTCCGGGGAGACCCCGAGGTCCTTCATTGACTGCGCGGCGACCGCGCCGAAGGCCTCGTTGATCTCGATCAGGTCGAGGTCCTCGACCGTGATGCCCTCCTTGCCGACCGCGTGCTTGATCGCGTTCGACGGCTGCGACTGGAGCGAGCTGTCGGGGCCCGCCACGTTCCCGTGGGCGCCGATCTCGGCGATCCACTCCAGGCCCAGTTCCTCGGCCTTGGCCTTCGACATCACGACGACCGCGGCGGCGCCGTCGGAGATCTGCGAGGCGGTGCCGGCCGTGATCGTGCCGTCCTTGGTGAAGGCGGGGCGCAGCTTGGCGAGCGTCTCCACGGTCGTGTCGGCGCGGATGCCCTCGTCCTTGGCGAACAGGACCGGGTCGCCCTTGCGCTGCGGGATCTCGACCGGGGTGATCTCGGCCTCGAAGATGCCGTTCTTCTGGGCGGCCGCGGCGCGCTGGTGGGAGGCGGCGGCGATCTCGTCCTGCTCGGCGCGGGTGATGCCGAGGCGGGTGTTGTGCCGCTCGGTCGCCTCTCCCATGGGGATGTTCTCGAAGGAGTCGGTCAGACCGTCGTACGCCATCGAGTCGAGCATCTCGATCGCGCCGTACTTGAAGCCCTCGCGGGACTTCGGCAGCACGTGCGGGGCGTTGGTCATGGACTCCTGGCCGCCGGCGACCACGATGTCGAACTCGCCGGCGCGGATCAGCTGGTCGGCCAGCGCGATGGCGTCGAGACCCGAGAGGCACACCTTGTTGACGGTGAGCGCGGGCACGTTCATGGGGATGCCGGCCTTCACGGCGGCCTGGCGGGCCGGGATCTGGCCGGCGCCGGCGGTGAGCACCTGGCCCATGATCACGTACTGCACCTGGTCCCCGCCGATGCCGGCCCGGTCCAGGGCCGCCTTGATGGCGAAGCCGCCGAGGTCGGCGCCGGAGAAGGACTTGAGGGAGCCGAGCAGGCGGCCCATGGGCGTACGGGCGCCCGCGACGATCACTGAGGTGGTACCGGTCGTTCCAGACATGAGGCACGGCCCTTAGGGAGATGTGAACGAGGGTTTACTTGGAGCGTACTGAGCGGTACCTCCCCACGTCATCGGGCAGCCGGTGTGATGGCGCGCACGTTGCGTAACCACTCCGGGAACGCTGCACTGAGTCCATGCTGACGCGAATCGACCACATCGGAATCGCCTGTCTCGACCTCGACAAGACCGTCGAGTTCTACCGTGCCACCTATGGCTTCGAGGTGTTCCACACCGAGGTCAACGAGGAGCAGGGCGTACGGGAGGCCATGCTCAAGATCAACGAGACCTCGGACGGCGGGGCCTCCTACCTCCAGCTTCTGGAGCCCACCCGCGAGGACTCCGCGGTCGGCAAGTGGCTCGCCAAGAACGGCGAGGGCGTCCACCACATCGCCTTCGGCACCGGCGACGTCACCGCGGACTCCGAGGCCATCCGGGACAAGGGCGTGCGGGTCCTGTACGACCAGCCGCGCACCGGTTCGATGGGCTCGCAGATCACCTTCCTGCACCCCAAGGACTGCCACGGCGTGCTCACCGAACTCGTCACGTCCGCCCCTCAGGACCGCACGGACACCGCCGCCCACTGAGTCCGCACAGATGGAGGCCCGTCCTCCGGATACTCGGCCCGGTACAGTGGGCGGTTCCGGGCCGGGGTCGGGTCGGGGCCTGAGACCCACGCCCCTGTTTTGATCTGACACCATTCACCGGGGGCCCCGTCCGTCGTGTGCGGTCGGACGGTGCTCGTACGGGCAGTGTTCGCGACCAGGGGACGGATGGGACCGCGCAGTGCGGGGCTACGAACGCCAGGAGACCCAGAGCCACCGGCCTGACGACCACCTCTCGCGGTTCGAGGCCGAGATGGAGCGGCTGAAGACCGAGCGGGAGAAGGCCGTTCAGCACGCCGAGGATCTCGGTTACCAGGTCGAAGTGCTGCGCGCCAAGCTCCACGAGGCGCGCCGCAATCTCGCGACCCGTCCCGCCTACGACACGGCGAACGTCGGCTACCAGGCCGAACAGCTGCTCCGTAACGCCCAGATGCAGGCCGAGCAGCTGCGCACGGACGCCGAGCGCGAGCTGCGTGACGCCCGCGCCCAGACCCAGCGCATCCTTCAGGAGCACGCCGAGCACCAGGCGCGGCTGCAGGCGGAGTTGCACGCCGAGGCCGTCAACCGCCGTCAGCGCCTCGACCAGGAGCTGGCCGAGCGCCGGGCCACCGTCGAGTCGCACGTCAACGAGAACGTGGCGTGGGCCGAGCAACTGCGGGCCCGTACCGAGGCGCAGGCCCGCCGCCTCATGGAGGAGTCTCGCGCCGAGGCCGAGCAGTCGCTCGCCGCGGCCCGCGCGGAGGCCACCCGGATCGCCGAGGAGGCCCGCCAACGGCTGGGCTCGGAGGCCGAGTCGGCGCGCGCCGAGGCCGAGGCGACGCTGCTTCGTGCCCGCAAGGACGCCGAGCGGCTCCTGAACGCGGCCTCCACGCAGGCCCAGGAGGCCACCTCCCACGCCGAGCAGCTGCGTACGACCACGGCCGCCGAGGCCGCCCAGGCGCGCCAGCAGGCGGCCGAGCTGAGCCGTGCGGCCGAGCAGCGGATGCAGGAGGCGGAGGCCGCGCTGCGTGAGGCGCGCGCCGAGGCCGAGCGGGCGGTCACCGAGGCGAAGGAGGCCGCGGCCAAGCAGGTCGCGAGCGCCGAGTCCGCCAACGAGCAGCGCACCCGCACCGCGAAGACCGAGATCGCGCGGCTTGTCGCGGAGGCCACCAAGGAGTCCGAGACCCTCAAGGCCGAGGCCGAGCAGGCGCTCGCGGACGCGAAGGCGGAGGCCGAGCGGCTGCGCACCGAGGCCGCCGAAACGGCGCGCACCAGCGCCGCCGAGGACACCGCGGCCCAGCTCGCCAAGGCCGCCCGTACCGCCGAAGAGGTCCTGACCAAGGCGTCCGATGACGCCCGGGAGACCACCCGCAAGGCGTCCGAGGAGGCCGAGCGGATCCGCCGCGAGGCCGACGCCGAGGCGGAGCGGCTGCGCGGGGAGGCCGCCGAGCAGGCCGACGAGCTCAAGGGCGCGGCCAAGGACGACACCAAGGAGTACCGGGCCAAGACGGTCGAGCTGCAGGAGGAGGCCCGCCGGCTGCGCGGCGAGGCCGAGCAGCTGCGCGCCGAGGCGGTCGCCGAGGGCGAGCGGATCCGGGGCGAGGCGCGCCGCGAGGCGGTCCAGCAGATCGAGGAGGCGGCGAAGACCGCCGAGGAGCTGCTCGCCAAGGCCAAGGCCGACGCCGAAGAGCTGCGCACCACCGCGGGCGCAGAGTCCGAGCGGGTACGGGGCGAAGCGGTCGAGCGGGCCAACACGCTGCGCAAGCAGGCCGAGGAGACCCTGGAGCGTACGCGCGCCGAGGCCGAGCGGATGCGTGCGGAGTCCGAGGAGCAGGCGGAGCAGACCACCGCGGAGGCCGAGGCGGCCGCCGTCCGGCTGCGCGAGGAGACCGAGCGGGCGATAGCGGCCCGTCAGGCCGAGGCCGCCGAGGAGTTGGCCCGGCTGCACACCGAGGCCGAGCAGCGCCACACCGCCGCCGAGCAGGCCCTCACCGACGCCCGCGCCGAGGGCGAGCGGATCCGGCGCGAGGCCGCCGAGGAGACCGAACGGATCCGCACCGAGGCCGCCGAGCGCATCCGTACGCTCCAGGCGCAGGCCGAGCAGGAGGCGGAGCGGCTGCGCACCGAGGCCGCGTCCGACGCGTCGAGCGCCCGGGCGGAGGCGGAGAACGCCGCGGCGCGGATGCGCGCGGAGGCGACCGCCGAGGCCGAGCGGCTCAAGTCCGAGGCGCAGGAGAGCGCCGACCGGATGCGCGCGGAGGCCGCGGCCGCCGCCGAACGGGTCGCCGCCGAGGCCGCGGAGGCCCTCGCCGCCGCCCAGGAGGAGGCCGTGCGGCGCCGCCGCGAGGCCGAGGAGACGCTGGGCTCGGCGCGCGCCGAGGCCGACTCCGAGCGCGCTCAGGCGCGTGAACAGAGCGAGGAGCTGCTCGCCTCGGCCCGCAAGCGGGTCGAGGAGGCGCAGACCGAGGCGCAGCGGCTCGGCGAGGAAGCCGACCGGCGCGCCACCGAGCTGGTGTCGACGGCCGAGCAGACCGCCAAGGACGTACGGGACTCCGTGGCCGGGCTCCGCGAGGAGGCCGAGCAGGAGATCGCCGGGCTGCGCAGCGCCGCCGAGCACGCGGCGGAGCGCACCACGACCGAGGCGCAGGAGGAGGCCGACCGGGTCCGCGCCGACGCGCACGCCGAGCGGGAGCGCGCGAGCGAGGACGCCGGCCGGGTCCGGGCCCGCGCCCAGGAGGAGTCCGAGGCCGCCAAGGCGCTGGCCGAGCGGACCGTCACGGATGCCATGGCCGAGGCGGAGAAGGCCCGTTCGGACGCGGCCGAGTACGCGCAGCGCATGCGCACCGAGGCCTCCGACGCGCTCGCCTCGTCCGAGCAGGACGCGGCCCGCACCCGGGCCGAGGCCCGCGAGGACGCCAACCGGATCCGCTCCGACGCCGCGAGCCAGGCCGACCGTCTGGTCAGCGAGGCGACGGCGGAGGCCGAGCGGCTCGCCGCCGAGTCCACGGCCGAGGCGGAGCGCCTTGTCACCGAGGCCCGGCAGGTACGGGTCGAGGGGCAGGCCGAGGCCGACGCGCTGCGCGCCGAGGCGCGCGAGGAGGCCGAGCGGGTCACCGCCGCCGCCCTCGCCGAGGCCGAGCAGGCCACGACGGCCGCCCGTGAGGAGGCCGAGCGCGTCACCAGCAAGGCGCACACGGACGCCGAGCGCACCACCAACGAGGCCAATGCGTATGCCGAGTTGGTCACCACCGAGGCGCGTTCCGACGCGGGCTCCACGCTCGGCGCGGCCAACGCCGAGGCCGAGCAGACCATAAGCGAGGCCCGTGCCGAGGCCGAGCGGCTGCTCGACGAGGCGCGCGCCGCCGCCGACAAGCGGCGCTCCGACGCGGCCACCCAGGCCGACCAGCTCATCGCGGAGGCGAGCGGCGAGGCCGAGCGGCTGCGCGCGGAGGCCGCCGACACGGTGGGCTCCGCCCAGCAGGCCGCCGAGCGGATCCGCGCCGAGGCCGAGAAGAACCGTGCCCGCGCCGACGAGGCCGCCGAGAAGACGCGTACCGAGGCCCGCGAGGAGGCGGACCGGCTGCTCGACGAGGCCCGTACCGCCGCGGCCAAGCGGCGCTCGGACGCAGCCCAGCAGGCCGACCAGCTCATCAACAAGGCTCAGGAGGAGGCGCTGCGCGCCGCCACCGAGGCCGAGGAACAGGCCGACACGATGGTCGGCGCGGCCCGCAAGGAGGCCGAGCGGATCGTCGCGGAGTCGACGGTCGAGGGCAACTCCCTGGTGGAGAAGGCCCGTACGGACGCCGATGAGCTGCTCGCCGGCGCCCGCGCGGACGCCACCGCCATAAGGGAGCGCACCGAGGAGGTGCGTGTCCGTACCGAGGCGGAGATCGAGGAGCTGCACGAGCGGGCCCGCCGCGAGAGCGCCGAGCAGATGAAGACGGCGGGCGAGCGCGTCGACAAGCTGGTGAAGGCCGCGACCGAGCAGACCGCCGAGGCGGAGGCCAAGGCCAAGTCGCTGGTGGAGGACGCCGATTCCGAGGCGCACAAGGTGCGTATCGCCGCGGTGAAGAAGGCCGAGGCGCTCCTCAAGGAGGCTGAGACCAAGAAGGCCGAGCTGATCCGCGAGGCGACCGCGCTGCGCGACGAGGCGGCGGCGGAGGCGCGCCGCACGGTCGAGGAGGGCAAGCGTGAACTCGACGTCCTCGTGCGGCGCCGGCAGGACATCAATGCGGAGATCTCCCGTGTCCAGGACGTACTTGAGGCGTTGGAATCATTCGAGGCGCCGGCCGCGGGCGGCAAATCCGGGTCGGGCGGCGGTTCTTCCACCGGCGTCAAGGCAGGTGCGGCGGCCGGGGCGACACGTTCGAGTGGCAAGTCTTCGGAGGGCTAGCCACTCAAAAGGCTGGACATTCTCCAGATCAAACGGGCATCCGCTCGATGACACGCCGCTTGGGCCCCTAGGATTCCCCCTATCACCTCACCGGTCTCATTCGACAGGAACCCCATGAGCGACACTTCCTCCCCCTTCGGCTTCGAGCTCGTGCGGCGTGGTTACGACCGCGGTCAGGTGGATGACCGCATTACCAAGCTCGTCGCCGACCGTGACAGTGCTCTGGCACGGATCACTTCTCTGGAAAAGCGCATCGAGGAGCTCCACCTCGAAACGCAGAACGCCCAGGCCCAGGTGAACGACGCGGAGCCGTCGTACGCGGGTCTTGGCGCGCGGGTCGAAAAGATCCTGCGGCTCGCCGAGGAAGAGGCGAAGGACCTGCGCGAGGAGGCCCGCCGCGCCGCCGAGCAGCACCGCGAGCTCGCCGAGTCCGCCGCGCAGCAGGTGCGCAACGACGCCGAGTCGTTCGCCTCCGAGCGCAAGGCGAAGGCCGAGGACGAGGGCGTACGGATCGTCGAGAAGGCGAAGGGTGACGCCTCCACGCTCCGTTCCGAGGCGCAGAAGGACGCGCAGTCCAAGCGCGAGGAGGCGGACGCCCTCTTCGAGGAGACCCGCGCCAAGGCCGCCCAGGCCGCTGCCGACTTCGAGACCAACCTCGCCAAGCGCCGCGAGCAGTCCGAGCGCGACCTGGCGTCGCGTCAGGCCAAGGCCGAGAAGCGTCTCGCGGAGATCGAGCACCGCGCGGAGCAGCTGCGCCTGGAGGCCGAGAAGCTGCGTACGGACGCGGAGCGCCGGGCGCGCCAGACGGTGGAGACGGCGCAGCGCCAGGCCGAGGACATCGTGGCCGACGCCAACGCCAAGGCCGACCGCATCCGTTCGGAATCCGAGCGCGAGCTCGCGGCCCTCACCAACCGCCGCGACTCCATCAACGCGCAGCTCACCAACGTCCGCGAGATGCTGGCGACGCTGACCGGTGCGGCCGTGGCCGCCGCCGGTTCCCCGGTCGACGACGAGCCCGCCTCGCGCGGCGTTCCGGCGCAGCAGACCCGCTAGTCACCGCAGCCCTTCCCCCGTGGGCTGCGGAAGAAATCCGCGAAGCCCCCTGCCATTCCGGTGGCGGGGGGCTTTGTCGACGTCTAGCGTAGCCGCATGATCGAGCTAGAGGGTCTCACCAAGCGCTACGGCAACAAGGTCGCCGTCGACCAGCTGTCCTTCCAGGTCAGACCGGGAGTGGTGACCGGCTTTCTGGGACCCAACGGAGCCGGCAAGTCGACCACGATGCGCATGCTGCTCGATCTGGACAACCCCACCAGCGGAACCGTACGCATCGACGGCAAGCACTACCGCGAGCTGGCCGAGCCGCTGAAGTACATCGGGGCGCTGCTCGACGCCAAGGCGATGCACGGCGGCCGTACCGCGTACAACAACCTGCTGTGCCTGGCCCAGTCGAACCGGATCCCGGCGTCCCGGGTCTCCGAGGTCCTCGACACGGTGGGCCTGACGGCGGTGGCGAAGAAGAAGGCTAAGGGGTTCTCGCTCGGCATGGGGCAGCGGCTGGGAATCGCCTCCGCGCTCCTCGGCGACCCCGAGATCCTGATGTTCGACGAACCCGTCAATGGTCTGGACCCCGAGGGAATTCACTGGATCCGCAATCTGATGAAGCAGCTCGCGAGTGAAGGGCGGACGATCTTCGTTTCGTCTCACCTGATGAGCGAAATGGCCCTCACGGCTGATCACTTGATCGTCATTGGGCAGGGCCGACTGCTCGCCGATACATCGATGGCGGATTTCATCCGGCAGAACTCACGGAGTTTCGTACGGCTGCGTTCCCCGCAGTGGGAACGGCTCATCGAGGTGTTGCAGCAGGCGGGCATCGCGTACACGCAGACCGGTGACGGCGCCGTCGAAATCGACAACGGCAGGATCGAGGCGCTCGGTGAACTGGCCGCGCAGCACCAGCTCGTGCTGCACGAACTCTCGGGCCAGCAGGCCTCCCTGGAAGAGGCGTTCATGCAGATGACGGCGGGTTCGGTGGAGTACCACGCGCACGGCGCGACCACACCGGGCGGCCCGCCCGCGGCGCCGCCGGCATGGGGCAGCGGGCAACCCGCCCCGAACTGGGGCGCGGGCGAGCAGGGCAAGGGGGTCTGAGCCATGGCGTCGGTACCCGCGGTCCTCAAGTCCGAGTGGACCAAGATCCGTACGGTCTCCTCCACCACGTGGACGCTGGCCTGTGCCCTGATCGTCACGGTCGCGATCGGCGCGGCGCTCTGCGCCCTGATGAAGTCGCAGTTCGACGACCTCAAGCCGGCCGAGAAGCTGACCTTCGACCCGACGTTCATCAGCTTCTCCGGGATGATCCTCGGTCAGCTGGCGATGGTCGTCTTCGGTGTCCTCGTCGTCGGCACCGAGTACAGCTCGGGCATGATCCGCTCCTCGCTCGCCGCCGTGCCGCGGCGCGCGACCTTCCTCTTCTCGAAGGTCACGGTGGCCACCGTGCTCGCGCTCATCGTGGGCATGATCACCAGCTTCCTGTCCTTCTTCCTCGGCCAGGCGCTGCTCGGCTCGCACAAGACCACCATCGGCGAGCCCAACGTGCTGCGCGCGGTCTTCGGCGCCGGGCTCTACATGGCGCTGATCGCGCTGTTCTCGATGGGCGTGGCGACGATGCTGCGCAGCTCCATGCTGTCCCTCGGGATCCTGATGCCGTTCTTCTTCCTGATCTCGCAGATCCTCTCCGCGGTGCCGGGCGCCAAGAACGTGGCCCGCTACTTCCCGGACCGGGCCGGTTCGCAGATCATGCAGGTCGTGCCGGACGCCATGAACAGCGATCCCGCACCGTACGGGCCCTGGGGCGGGATGGGCATCATGGTGCTGTGGGTGATCGCGGCGCTCGCGGGCGGCTACCTCGTCCTGAGGAAGCGGGACGCCTGAGCCGGCCGGGGGGATCGGGGGCGTCCTGAGGAAGCAGGACGCCTGAGCCCTGGACGAGCGGGAGCCCAAGCCGCCAGGGGCGTGACCAGAGATCACGACTTAGCCGGAACCGTCAAGGCCTGGATAAGCTCCTCACTCATACGGGGGCATGCCGGCCGCGCGCCGGACACCGCCCCGACGACCCAAACCGTCGATGGGGCTGGAGAATGATCGAGGCAGTCGGCCTGACGAAGCGCTACGGCGCCAAGACAGCCGTGCACAACCTTTCCTTTCACGTGCGGCCGGGTGCGGTCACCGGTTTCCTGGGGCCCAACGGCTCCGGGAAGTCCACCACCATGCGCATGATCCTCGGCCTCGACCAGCCGACCGCGGGCCGCGTCACCATCGGCGGCCACCCCTTCGGTGACCTGCCCAACGCGCCCCGCCAGGTCGGCGCGCTGCTCGACGCCAAGGCGGTGCACGGCGGCCGCAGCGCCCGCAATCACCTGCTCTCGCTCGCCCAGCTCTCCGGCATCCCGGCCCGCAGGGTCGACGAGGTGCTCGGGGTCGTCGGCCTCCAGGACGTCGCCAAGCGGCGCTCCAAGGGGTTCTCGCTCGGCATGGGCCAGCGGCTCGGCATCGCCGCCGCGCTCCTCGGCGACCCGAAGGTGCTGCTCTTCGACGAGCCGGTCAACGGTCTCGACCCCGAGGGCATCCTGTGGGTGCGCAACCTGATGAAGATGCTCGCCGCCGAGGGCCGCACCGTGTTCGTCTCCTCGCACCTGATGAGCGAGATGGCGCTGACCGCCGACCACCTCATCGTGATCGGCCGCGGGCAGCTCCTCGCAGACATGAGCGTCACCGACTTCATCTCGCACAACTCCGCGGACTTCGCCCGGGTCCGCACCCCGGCGACGGATCCCGCGCAGCGCGAGAAGCTCTCCTCCGCGCTGACCGAGGCCGGCGGCCAGGTGCTCCCCGAGCCGGACGGCGCGCTGCGCGTGACCGGGCTCCCGCTGCCCCGCATCAGCGATGTGGCGCACGAGGCGGACGTACGCCTGTGGGAGCTCTCCCCGCACCAGGCCTCCCTCGAAGAGGCGTACATGCGGATGACGCAGGGCGCGGTCGACTACCGCTCGACCACCGACCAGAAGGCCGGCCTGCAACCCGTGATGGCGCCGGGGTACGCGCCGCCGCCCCAGGCGATCCCCGAGGTGCCGCAGCAGGACTGGTACGCCCCGCCGCCGCCCGGCCAGAACCCGTACGCGGGCGCGCCGCAGGCGCCGGTGACGATGGCGCAGCCGCCCGTCCAGCAGGCGTCCCGGCCCGCCGCTCCCCCGGTTCCGCAGGCTCCGGCCGCCCCTGCCGCCCCGACGACGTCCGAGGACGACCGATGAGCACCCCATACCAGCAGCAGCACCAGCAGCCGCCCCTCCAGCACGCGCAGGGGGGCCCGCTCGGCACGTACACCTCGCCGATCGCCGTGCGGCAGGCCACGTTCAAGGACGCGCTCGCATCCGAGTGGACGAAGATCCGCTCGGTGCGCTCGACCCTGTGGACCCTGGGCGTGCTGATCGTGCTGATGCTCGGCATCGGACTGCTCGTCGCCGTCCTGGTCCGGGCCCACAGCAACGGGGGCTCGGACACCACTCCGGTCCTGGTGTTCGGTGCCTTCGGCGTGATCCTCGGCTCGCTCTGTGTGATCACCCTCGGGGTGCTGACCATCAGCTCCGAGTACGGCACCGGCATGATCCGTACGACGTTCACGGCCTGCCCGAGCCGGGGCCGGATCCTTGCCGCGAAGTCGGTCGTCTTCTTCCTGCTGTCGTTCGTCGTGGTGACGGTCGATGCCGCGCTGGTCGCCATCGTGCAGAACGCGATGGTGCCGCACGACACGGCGCCGACCGGCGGGGAGTGGCTGCGGGCGACCGTCGGCATCGGCGCCTACACCGCGATGCTGGGTCTGCTGTCGCTCGCGATGGGCGCGCTGATCCGGCACTCCGCCGGCGCGATCACGATCATGATCGGCCTGGTGCTGCTCCCCCTGGTCCTCGCCATGTTCATGTACACCGAGTCACTGAGCGGCGTGCGGAACTTTCTCATGAACTACTCGGTGCCCAGCCAGCTGATCGCCTTCTACGGCTCCGCGGCCTCGGGACCGGGCGCGGGGCCCTCCGGCTGGGACTCGCTGTGGATCATCACCGGGGTCACCGGCGTCGCCCTGGCCGGCGCGTACCTCACGCTCAAGAAGCGCGACGTATAAGGCCGTTCAGTACCTGGGCGCGTTCCTGGACCGCTGCACCCGCGTGGTGCGGCGGTCCTTCGCGTTCCAGCAGGCCTTGTGCCAGTGCCGGCGCTCGTCCACGCCCCCGTACTCGGGCCAGGCGACCAAGTGCGGCGCGCCGGAGGGGATTTCCTGGTCGCAGCCGGGACAGCGGTACCGCTTGCCCGCGGCGCTCGCGCCCGCCACATGCCGGACCGACCACTCCTCGCCCTGCCACGACTCGGTGCCCTGGAGGCCGAAGCGGTCACCGCTCGGCCGACTGTCGGACTCGGTCGGCTTCTCGCCGCCCTTGGGGCGGTTGCGGCGCGGGGACACGTAGACACCTCATGGGGCGGGCGGACGTTTCTCTCCAGCCTAGGCCCACGCGGTCGGGGTACCCGTCCGGGGAGGGAGCGCCACCGTCACCCGTTCGAGGGACTCTTAGCGGACAATCGCAAAAAGTTGGCGCCTGGCCGTGCCCTTGGCACTTGTCAGACGTTCTTGCCAGTAAGAGGGGGAGAGCCGCGTCGGCCGCAAGGAGGCACAAGGCGATGCGTGTGGGCACTTTTGTACTGGCAGCCCAGTTTCCGGGCCAGGGGCAGGGAGAAACGCTCCATCGAGCGGTCAGGTCCGCCGAGGTCGCCGAGGAGGCCGGGCTCGACACGGTCTGGCTGGCCGAACACCACTTCGTACCGTACGGCGTGTGTCCGTCCGCCGTGACGCTTGCGGCGCTGTTGCTCGGGCGGACCCGGCGGATCAGGGTCGGCACCGCGGTCAGCGTGCTGCCGAGCGGGCACCCGGTGGCGCTCGGCGAGCAGGCCGCGCTGCTGCACCTCACCTCGGGCGGTCGGTTCACCCTCGGCGTGGGGCGTGGCGGGCCCTGGGTGGACCTCGAAGTCTTCGGCTCCGGACTCGCGGCGTACGAGCAGGGCTTCCCGGAGTCGCTCGATCTGCTGCTGCGCTGGCTGCGCGAGCCCCGCGTCGGCGCGCAGGGGGAACGATTCACCTTCCGCGAGGTCTCGGTCGTGCCGCGCCCGGCGGAGATCCTGGACGGCGGCCCCGACGACGCCTGCCCGGAGGTGATCGTGGCCTGTACGTCCCCGAAGAGCGTGAAGCTCGCCGCGGAGCGCGGGCTCGCGATGCTGCTCGGGATGCACTGCGGCGATGAGGAGAAGGCGGAGATGGTCGCACTGTGGCGCAGGGAGGCCCTCGCCGCGGGCCATACGCCGGAGCGGGTGGCGGGCGCGGGCCATGTGTCGGCCGGGGTCGCCCAGATCGCCGACCGCAGGGCCGACGCCGCCGAGACGCTTCTGAAGTCCATGCCGGGCTGGCTGAAGCAGGGGCTCGACGCCCATGTGACGGTCGACGGCCGCCACCGCGCGATGCGCGACCCGGTCGCGTACACCGAATTCCTCTGCGGCATCCACCCGGTGGGCACGCCCCGGCAAGCCGCGGACCGGCTGGCCGCCACATCCGAGCGCACCGGCATCACCCGCTTCGCGCTGCTCGTCGAGGGCTCGGGCGACCTGGCCGCCACCGAGGAGAACGTAGGGAGGCTGGGCACGGAGGTGCTGCCTCTGCTGACCTGAGGCGTCCCGAGGCGTACCGAGGCGCCCTGAGACGTCCTGAGGCATACCGTACGGGCCCGGGCGGCCCGCCAGGGCAACGGGCCACCGCCCCGCGTCAGTTGCACCTCCCGCGACGCGGAGCGGCGGCGAAGCCGTCAGCAGTCCCGAAGCTCCGGAGACTGGTTGAGCAACTGACCCCTGATCGAGGTGAAGCGGGCGAGCCGCTCATCGGACGAGGGGTCCAGAGGGAACACCGCGACACGGTGGCAGTTCTGGAACGCCAGGCGGACACCGAAGTGCCGCTGGAGCGCACCGCGTATGGCGTCACTCGCAAGAGCACGCAGCAGCTGACCGCGCGCCTGCTCGTCCGGCGGGGGCGTCTGGTTGTCGGCGAAGGCTCCGCCGTCGACCTTCAGCTGGGCCACCAGAGAGCTGATCATCTCCCATGCGTAGGGCAGGGAGGTCCGGACGCAGTCGACGAAGGCGGCTTCGTCGACCTCGCCTCGCTCGGCCTGTTCGAGTAGGGCCGGTGAGACGTCGAGCGACATGGTTTCTCCTCTCGCGACCCCGGGGAGCGGGGCCTTACGGGCAGGGAAAGGGAGCATGACGGCCGTCTCTTTCGACAACGCAGCGTGCGCGGCCGACAACCTCCCGCTTCCACGGTAGGCGCGAAGTCGGGCCCATGGCAGGTACTTGGCACATAACCGGCCAATAACGAACAGTGCACTCCAGGGCGAATCGCGTTCCCCGGGGGGAGTCGAGTAGCGTTGCGCCCCATGCGTCTCGTCATCGCCCGCTGCTCCGTCGACTATGCGGGCCGGCTCACCGCCCATCTCCCCTCCGCCCCCCGTCTCATCCTGGTGAAGGCGGACGGCAGCGTGTCCATCCACGCTGACGACCGGGCGTACAAGCCTCTCAACTGGATGTCGCCGCCCTGCACCCTCAAGGAGGGGGCCGGGGAGAGCGAAGGTGTCTGGACGGTCGTCAACAAGGCGGGCGAGAAGCTCATCATCACGATGGAGGAGATCCTCCACGACTCGTCGCACGAACTCGGTGTGGACCCTGGCCTGATCAAGGACGGCGTGGAAGCGCACCTTCAGGAGCTGCTCGCGGACCGCATCGAGACCCTCGGCGACGGATACACCCTGATCCGCCGCGAATACCCCACGGCGATCGGCCCGGTGGACATCCTGTGCCGGGACGGCGACGGCAGGACCGTCGCGATCGAGATCAAGCGGCGCGGCGAGATCGACGGTGTGGAGCAGCTGACCCGCTATCTGGAGCTGCTCAACCGCGACCCGCACCTCGCCCCGGTCCAGGGCGTCTTCGCGGCGCAGGAGATCAAGCCCCAGGCCCGGGTGCTCGCCACCGACCGCGGCATCGGCTGTGTGGTGCTCGACTACAACGCCCTGCGCGGCATCGAGGACGACAAGCTCCGCCTGTTCTGAGCCCGTTGGTACGCACCGCCCCCCCGGATGCGTACGGGAGCCGTTCACCAGGTGTACGAGAAGGGGCCCGCGGAGTGGGCCCCTTCTCGTGTGCTGCGGGGGGGCGCGACCGTCACCCGGGGTGACGGTCGCGCCGATGGCCCCGCGGGGTCCTGCGCCGACCCGCCGGGACCGATGAGGTCGAGGTCGCCGGGGGCGTTTCGGCTGGGTGTGGTCGACGGGAACGCCGGGGTTTCAGTGGGCGTGATCGATGTCGACGGCGGGGTTTCAGCTGGGTGTGGTCGACGTCGACGGCGGCGTGGATCCGGCCCGCGCGGTGGACGTCGGGGAGGTGGGGGCCGTGCTGCCGGGCGGCGGTTTACTGCTGGGGTCCGGCGGGCTGCTGCCCCCGCTACCGGGCGACGACGAGGCCGGCGTCGAGGGAGTGCCCGTCGGCGGGTCGCTCCTGGGCGGGGTCGGGTCCGGCGGCGTCGGCTTCGTCGGCGTGATCGAGCCCGAGGGCCTGCCCGGCGTCGAGGACTTCGGGCCACCCGGTGTGGACGGCCCGGTCGAGGGGTGGCCGGTGGCGCCCGGGGTGCTCGGCGATCCGCTGGTGCCCGGCACCGGCTGCCCGGAGCTGCCGGGCTTCGGGATGACGCCCGGCTTGCCGGTGCTCGCGGGTCCGCCCTTGTTGTCGCCCGGTGTGGCGCCGCCGCTGGGGTCGTCGGGGCCGGTGCTCGCACCGCTGCCGTCGTCGCCCGCTTCGCCGGTCGACCGCTGCTGCTGTTTGACGTCGTTGTCGGGGTGCTCGCCGGTGCTGCCGGAGGTCGCGCCGAGCGTGACCACCGTGCCGAGGACCGCGGCGAGCAGGGCGCCGGCGCCGGCCGCGACGAGGTTGCGCCGTGCGCCGCCGAACAGGGTGCGCCGCGCCTTGGGCATGGCGGCCCCGACCGGCGTGTCCCGGCGGGTGATCAACGCGCTCTCCGCGCCGGGGAGTTGAGCGGTCACCACGGCCGACGGGGCGCCCATGGCCGGCCCCTGGAACTCCTCGGGGCGGGCGACCGGGGTCTCGGCCGCGGCCGGGGCGCGGCCGCCCGGCAGCAGCGCGCCGGAACGGTCCTCGACCAGGGCGAGGGCGCGGCGACCGGCGACGGTGCCGCGCTTGTCGGAGAGTGCGCCGCGCAGCCCGATGGAGGCCTCCAGCTCGGCGCGGGCCCGGTCGAGCCCTCCGTTGCAGAGCGCGAGGACACCCAACTCGTGGTGGAAGTAGGCCTCTTCTGCCACCTCCCCGGTGCGGCGGGCCGCCTCGGAGCCGGCTCTGAGGGCGCGCTCCCACGCCCCCCAGTGGAGACTCGCGGCGAAGACCGGGGCGGCGGTGCGGGCCAGTTCGACCGCGGCGGCGGGGTGGTCGGGCTCGTCACCGGGGAGCAGCGCGCTCATCGAGGCGAGCACCCCGTCCGCCTCGGCGGCGGCGCGCTCGGGGGTGACCGAGGGGTGCCCGGTCCACCAGGTGTAGTGCCGGGCCGCGGTGTGGGCGAGCTCGCCTGCGTCGGTCGCGTACCCCGAGTTCTCCAGCTGGGTGAGGACGCCCGCGGCGAGGCGGTAACGGGAGCCGGCCGGGGACAGGAGTCCGCTGTCGAGGAGTTCGCCGAGGGCGGCGTCGGCGTGGGTGTCGCCGATGAGTGCGGGCAGGTGCGCCTGGTGCGGCACTTCGCCGCCGAGGGCGACGGCGAACCGCAGGGTGGCCCGGGCGGCCTCGCTCAGCCGGGAGGCGAGGAGCGCCGCGGGGGCCGCGCCTTCGCCGAGCGTGGGCAGCGGGACCTCGCGGCCCTCGCGGCCCTCGCCCGAGAACACCGACGCCTCGGCGGGCTCGTCCACCGGAAAGCCGTACGGATCAAGGGAGTTGACCTCGCCGCGCAGCCGGTCGCGCTGGCGCAGCAGGGCGCCTGCCTGGACGAAGCGCAGCGGCAGCCCCTCGGACTCGAACCACAGGTCGCCCGCCCAGTTGGCTTCCTCGTCGGTGAGCGGCCGGTCGACGGCCTGTTCCAGGAGTTCGAGGGAGGCGTTGCGGCCGAGGCCGGACAGGAAGACCTCTTCGACGTGGGACTCGACGTGCGGGGCCTGCACATCGGGGGTGGCGGCGAGCGCGTAGGCACACTCGGGGGTGGCCAGGAGCAGCTCTTCGAGGGTGGCCCCGCCGAACTCGAGGTCGTCCAGGACGACGACGGCGCCGATCTCGTGGACCCGGTCGAGGAGCGTGGCCCGGTCGGGCCGGTGCCGGGGTGCCTGGAAGACCGTGGCGTAGAGCTCGTGCAGCAGCTCGGTGGGGGTGCGCCGGTGGCCGGAGAGGCGTACGACGCCGTCGGGGGCGAGTTCGGCGCAGTCGCCGGCTACGGCGTCGAGGAGGGCGCTGCGCCCGGAGCCGGCAGGCCCGGTGAGCCGTACGGAGCGGCCGCGGCCGAGGAGGCGTACGAGCCTGGCGCGTTCCTCCTGCCGTTCGAGCAGGGCGGGGGTGGGCGCCATGAGGCCGGGGGGCAGCGGCGGCAGGGCGGCCCTTTGGTACTCGGCGCGGTCGGTGGCGTCGCGCCGCGCGGGCCGCGCGGGTATCTCGCCGGGCGGGCAGTTCTCGATCTCGCTGCCGTCGACCGGGTTGACGGTGAGGAGGAAGTCGCCGGCGACGAGCTGGACGGTGCGGGCCAGTCCGGCCGCGCGCTGTCCGAAGTCGGTGGTGGCGGGCTCCTTGTCGCGCGGCGGGCGGTGCGATGCGGCGGCCGGTTCCGTGTGTGCGCCCGCAACGCCGACCGCGTCGTCGGCATGGTTGAACTCTTCCGGTCCCCGGCTCATCGGGTCCATGGTGAAAGCCCCCCAGATGCGTGGTGCGTAAGGAATGCCCCTCCCGGTCCTTACACTTCGCTCTTCGCTGTCGCTTCTGGTCCGGTGCCCGCCGTGTGGGTTCGTCGATCGGCGGGAAGCCGAACCTTAGACCTCGGGACAGTATCTACGAACAGGCGGGGTGCCGCCCCGCCCAAGACGTCACAGTCTCGTGAGGATTGCGTGCGGAGTCCGATTACCGTACTCCTGTCCTGACAACGCCCGTCCTGGGAAGCCGTGTACGGGTTTCAGCGCCCGCCGGGGCATCCGGGATCCGCCGCGGCGCCCGGGCCGGCTACACGCGCGGCAGGGCCTCCGCCACGATGCCGCCCTCGATCGCGAGGATGCGGTGCAGCCGGGTGGCGACCAGGAGGCGCTGCATCTGGGCCGGGACGCCGCGCAGCACGAGGCGCCGGCCGCACCGGCCGGCCCGGCGGTGGGCTCCCATGATCACGCCGAGTCCCGTGGCGTCCCACGAGTCCAGTTCGGTGAGGTCGAGCACGAGGTCGCCCACCCCGTCGTCGACCGCCGAGTGCAGGGCCGTACGGGCGTCCGCCGCGCTGCGGACGTCGAGGCGGCCCCCGACGACCAGCTCGACGTGGTCGCCCCTGATGTGCATATGCGCTCCCGAGGATGGTGTGGCTCTTACGACAACCGACTCAACAACTGACTGCCCGACGGCCGCGGAAGTTGCCGCCCGTGAGCGAACCGATACCTAATTCACCCCATGGAGTGAGGTCTCGGGCGGTCGGCGGTTCAGTGCTTGTAGAAGCCCTGCCCGCTCTTGCGACCGATGTCACCCGCGTCCACCATCCGGCGCATCAGCTCCGGCGGGGCGAACTTCTCGTCCTGGGACTCGGTGTAGATGTTGCTGGTGGCGTGCAGCAGGATGTCCACGCCGGTGAGGTCGGCGGTGGCGAGCGGGCCCATGGCGTGGCCGAAGCCCAGCTTGCAGGCGAGGTCGATGTCCTCGGCGCTGGCCACGCCCGACTCGTACAGCTTGGCCGCCTCGACGACGAGCGCCGAGATGAGGCGGGTGGTGACGAAGCCGGCCACGTCGCGGTTGACGACGATGCAGGTCTTGCCGACCGACTCGGCGAACTCGCGCGCGGCGGCCAGGGTTTCGTCGCTGGTCTTGTAGCCGCGCACCAGCTCGCACAGCTGCATCATCGGGACCGGCGAGAAGAAGTGGACGCCGACGACCCGCTCGGGGTGCTCGGTGGCCGCCGCGATCTTGGTGATGGGGATGGCGGAGGTGTTGGAGGCGAGCACGGTCTCCGGGCGCACGATCTTGTCGAGCGTGCGGAAGATCTCGTGCTTGACCTCCAGCTTCTCGAAGACGGCCTCGACGACGATGTCGGCGTCGGCGGCGGCGTCCAGATCGGTGGTCGTGGTGATGCGGGCGAGCGCGGCCTCGGCGTCCTCGGCGGCCAGCTTCCCCTTGCCCACGAAGCGGTCGTACGAGGCCTTGATGCCGTCGGTGCCCCGCGTGAGGGCCTCGTCGGTGACGTCGCGCAGGACGACGTCCCAGCCCGCCTGGGCAGAGACCTGCGCGATACCGGACCCCATGAGTCCGGCTCCGATGACGGCGAGCTTCCTGGCCACGACACTTCCCTCCAACAGGTTTCCAACCAAGCCTTCTTGAGCCTTCTTGGCGGAGGCTATCGGCCGGGCGGCCTTCTGGGAGTGCTAAGAGATGCGCGTCACGTCTCAGATGACGGACATCACACCGGACGGCGTGAGGTGGGTCTCAGCGGGCGCCCCGTACGGCGTAGTTGAGCACCTTGTCCCCCAGGAGCCCCTCCATCTCGTCGATCAGGACGAGGACCTCGCGGGAGACGGCCTTCGGGTCGCGGCCGGCCGCGTATCTGGGCTCGTACGCGACCACGGCCATGCTGTACGGGGGCCTGGTGGCGGCCGGCTTCGCGGTACTCGCCGTGACGGTGGGCACACGCGCCTTCCGGACGGCCGGAGCATAACTACTCTGGCGGCATGGTCAATCTGACGCGCATCTACACCCGCACCGGCGACCAGGGCACGACCGCCCTCGGGGACATGAGCCGGACCGCCAAGACCGATCTGCGGATCGCGGCGTACGCCGACGCCAACGAGGCCAACGCCGTCATCGGCACGGCCATCGCGCTCGGGCAGCTCTCCGAGGAGGTCGTGAAGGTGCTGGTCCGGGTCCAGAACGACCTCTTCGACGTCGGCGCGGACCTCGCGACGCCGGTCGTCGAGAACCCGGAGTACCCGCCGCTGCGGGTGGAGCAGTCCTACGTCGACAAGCTGGAGGCGGACTGCGACCGCTTCCTTGAGGACCTGGAGAAGCTCCGCAGCTTCATCCTCCCCGGCGGCACGCCGGGCGCGGCGCTGCTGCACCAGGCGTGCACGGTGGTGCGGCGCGCGGAGCGCTCGACATGGGCGGCGCTCGAAGCCCACGGCGAGGTCATGAACGCCCTGACGGCGACGTACCTGAACCGGCTGTCGGACCTTCTCTTCATCCTGGCGCGGACGGCGAACGCGGAGGTCGGGGACGTCCTGTGGGTCCCGGGCGGCGAACGCTGACCCCGGCCACCTGCGCACCGTACGGGGCCGGTCGCACAGTTCCCCGCGCCCCTGACCCCGCCTTCGGGTGCGGACCGTGCCCGCGTCTCGCACAGTTCCCCCCGCCCCTGAACTGCTCGGTGCCGACCCGCATGGACAACCTCAGCCCGTCATGGGGGTCCCCCTGGCCCTTGAGGCCTTGGGGGAGTTTGAGGGGTTCACTGGTTGGACTTGGTGTCCTCGTCGGCCGCCGCGGCAGCGGACTCCGCGTCGCTCACCTTCTTCTCCATCTGCTGCTCCGTTCCGGAGGAGGAGGAGAGAGCCGGGGAGGAGGAGGGAGACGGGGAGGAGGAGGGAGACGGGGCGGACGACGAGTCCGGCCGCGCGTGCGAACCCCCGCACCCCGCCACCAGCACCGCCGCCGCAGCGACCCCCACCGCCCACACCCCGCCCCGCCGCATCACTTCGCCCCGTTCCCGTTCGCCGCGCACCAGGTCGCCACGTCCTTGATGTCCTTCTGACGCTGCTGAAGGGTCGTCACCAACCCCTTGCGATACGTCAGCTTGTGGTCCAGCAGCGTCGCGATCTCCGTGTGCCCCTCCTTCTTCGCGTTGTCCAGCCGCTGCTGCATCCGCGCCACCGAGCCCACCGTGGTGACTCCCCCGTCGAGCCGGTTCAGGGCGCGCTCGATGTGCTTCTCGGCCTTGGGTTCCCGCTTGCAGACGCCCTTGGCGCCGTCCCCGGTCGGCGCCTTCGCGGTCCGGGTCTTCGCGGAGGCCGCCGGCGAAGGCGTGGAGTCCGCGAAGGCGCTGGGCGCGGTGACGGTCAGTACGGCCGTCGCGGCGAGGGCCGCCGCCGCGATCCGGCGGGGTCGAAAGATGGCGTTGCGCATGGCTGCTGCCTCCCTGATGTACGGGTTTCCGGTACGCCCAGGAGGCTAGGAAGGCTCTTTGTGGGAACTCTGTGATCGCTCCGCGGTGGCCGTCAACCAGTCCCGCCGCAGGCGGAGTTCGCCCTCCCGCCCCGAGCCCTCCGCAGGCAGCCGCACCGTGCACCGGGTGCCCGTGCCGTCAGGGCCCGCGCCGAGTTCCACCGTGCCCCGGTGCAGCGCCGCCTGCTGCGCCACCAGGGTCAGCCCCAGCCCCGACCCGGTACTGGCCGGCCCCCGGTGGAAGCGGCGGAACACCTCCTGACGGGCGGCGGGCTCGATCCCCGGGCCCCGGTCGTCGACGGTGAGCAGCACCTGACCGCCCGCGAGCCCCACGCCCACCGCGATCTCGGCCCGGCCCCGCGCGTCCCTGCCGTGGGCCAGCGCGTTGCCCAGCAGGTTGTCGAGCAGGATGCGGACGCCCGGCTCCCAGCCGTACAGCGGCGCGGGCCCGGCGTCCAGGGTGATCAGGGCGTCCGGGGCGCGCCTGCGGGCCTCGGCGACCGCGGCGTCGGCGACCTCCGCAACGTCGAGCATCCGGAACGCGTCGGCCTCGACCAGGTCGCCGCGGCCCAGCTCGCGCAGCGCCACCAGCATGCCGAGCAGCCGCCCGTGCTCGCGCCGCAGATCCTCGACGACCTCGGCGCGCTCGGTACCGGGCAGCCCGGGGTGGGCCAGGACGTCGAGATTGGTCCCCATGCTCATCAGCGGGTTGCGCAGTTCGTGCGAGGCGGCCGCGGCGAAGGAGCGCGCGGTATCCAGAGCCTCCGCGGTGCGGGCGGCCTGCTCGTCGTAGCGGGCGAGGACCGTCTGGAGGGTGGCGGCCAGGTCGTCGACCTCGACGATCCGGGTCGGCCGGTGTTCCAGGCGGGCCGATGTGGCCCGCGGGTCGAGCCCGGCCGCCGCCCGCCGCAGCCGGCCGAGCGGGCGGGCCGCGGCGCTCGCGATGCCCCAGGCGAGCAGCGCGGAGAGCGGCGCGGCGAGCAGTGCGGTGGTCACGACCCGCCTGCGGACCAGGGCGATCCGCGCGCGACTCGCGGTGTCCGGCTCGAACACCCACAGGGTGCCGGAGACCTGCGCCCCCGTGACGGGCAGCGCGTACGCCCGCCAGCTGCGGCCCCCGCCGCCCACGGTGACCGGCCCTTTCGTGGCGGCGGGCAGCGCCACCGATGGGTCGGGCTGGGGGCCGCCGCTGAAGGTGCCGTCGGGCCCGACGAGCCGTACGCCGACGTCCAACGCGGCGTTGAACAGCCTGCGTTGCCGATTCTCCTCGGCGGTCGGGCGGCCGTTGGCGGCGGCCTGCAGCAGGGTGCGCGCGTCCTGCGCGACGGCGGTGGCCCGGGCCCGCAGATGACTGTCCTCGGCGCGGTGCAGATCGCGGCCGACCAGGGTGAGCAGCAGCCAGCCGCAGGCGAGGACCAGGAGCGGGACGGTGACGCCGACGGCGAGCGCGATCCGGGTGGCGAGCTTCACGGCTGCTCCCTCAGGACGAAGCCGACGCCGCGCACGGTGTGCACGAGCCGGGACGCCCCGCCGGCCTCCAGTTTGCGGCGCAGATAGCTGACGAAGGTGTCGACGGCGTCGGTGCGTACGTCGAAGTCGTACCCCCAGACCCGGTCGAGGAGCTGGTCGCGGCTGAGGAC
Source organism: Streptomyces sp. NPDC048361 (assembly GCF_040651795.1). Lineage (NCBI taxonomy): Bacteria > Bacillati > Actinomycetota > Actinomycetes > Kitasatosporales > Streptomycetaceae > Streptomyces > Streptomyces sp. NPDC048361. Next base: position 32,242 of record NZ_JBEZKW010000007.1, on the reverse strand, counting down.
GATCCCGGCGTTGCGGGCGAGCACTTCGAGGAGTTCGTACTCGCGCCGGGTGAGGTCGAGGGTGCGGCCTTCGCGGTGGACGGTGCGGGCCGCCGGGTCGATGACCAGGCCGCAGACGCGGACCACGTCGTGTTCGGCGGGCGGACGCCGGCGCAGCAGGGCGTGCAGCCGCAGCACCAGCTCCTGGAGGGCGAAGGGTTTGACCAGGTAGTCGTCGCCGCCCGCCTGGAGTCCGGCGATGCGGTCGGCGGTCTCGTCGAGCGCCGAGAGCATCAGGACGGGCAGGTCGTGCCCGTCCCGCCGCAGCGTGGTGCACACCTCGATGCCGCTCATGCCGGGCATGGACACATCGAGGACCAGGACGTCGGGTGGGCGCCGGGCGATCGCGGCGAGCGCGGCCGGCCCGCTGTCGGCGGTGCGGACCTGGAAGCCGCTCAGCCGCAGCCCCCGGTCGAGCGAGCGGCGCACCGCGTCGTCGTCGTCCACGACCAGAACGTCTCCGGCCCGGCTCGGCCCGCTCATCCGCTTCCTCACTTCATCCGGCTACCGCCGGGTCAGCGTACGGTCCCCGACTGTGTGCCCCCCTGAGCCGCGGTCGGAGGCCGGCCGTGCTTCCAGTCGGGCTGCGCGCCGATCCCAGGCCGACGGCGGTGACCACGAGCGGCAGCACTTCGAGGACCAGTGCGCTGAGCAGCACCGCCCCACTGGTGCGCCGGAGATTCGCGCTCCGTCTCGACATGGCCGAGGCGACGGTGAAGACGCACGTCAGCAGATTGCTGGGGAAGCCGAGGTTGCGCAGCAGGGCTCAAGCGGCGCTCCTGGCACGGGAGTTGGGAATCCGGTGGACGACAAGGCATCGAAGGTCTGGACCTCTTGACGGTTGGTCCAGACCTTTCTACGCTCACCGCACACTGCTGTGGTGGGCATGCCATCCCTGGCGCGTCGAGGCACGCTCACCGGACGGAGCAGGGTTCCACCCCCACCACCGTCGCACCATTCGGGAGCAGCCTTGAGAACCGCACGTCGCATCCGTACGGGCTTCAGATCAAGAGCCGCAGCGGCCCTGACCGCACTCGCCCTCCCCGTGGCCGCCCTCGTCGGCCTCGCCTCCCCGGCCCAGGCCGCCACCTCGGCCACCGCCACCTACGCCAAGTCCTCGGACTGGGGCTCCGGCTTCGGCGCCGCCTGGACCATCAAGAACACCGGCACCACGGCGCTGAGTTCCTGGACCGTGGAGTGGGACTACCCCTCGGGTACGTCCGTGACCTCGGCCTGGGACGCGGACGTCACGAGCTCCGGCACCCACTGGACCGCCAAGAACAAGTCGTACAACGGCGCCATCGCACCCGGCGCGAGCGTGAGCTTCGGCTTCAACGGCGCGGGCTCCGGATCGCCTTCGGGCTGCAAGCTCAACGGCGGTTCCTGTGACGGGAGTACGACGCCGCCGACCGGCGACAACCCGCCCTCGGCCCCCGGCACCCCGACCACGAGCAACGTCACCGACACCGGTGTCTCGCTGTCCTGGTCCGCCGCGACCGACGACAAGGGCGTCAAGAACTACGACGTCTACCGGGGCTCGGCGAAGATCGCCACCGTCACCGGCACCACGTACGCCGACTCGGGCCTGACCAAGGGCACGACGTACACCTACAGCGTGACCGCGCGCGACACCGCCGACCAGACCGGCCCCTCCTCGGGCTCGGTCACCGTGACGACCACCGGCGGAGGCGGCGGCCCCGCCCCCGGCGGCGACAAGGTGCGGCTCGGCTACTTCACCGACTGGGGCATCTACCAGCGCAACTACCAGGTGAAGAACATCGTCACCTCGGGCTCGGCGAGCAAGCTGACCCACATCAACTACGCGTTCGGCAACGTCACCAACGGGCAGTGTGCCATCGGTGACGCGTACGCCGACTACCAGAAGACGTACGACGCGTCCTCCAGCGTCGACGGCACCGCCGACACGTGGGACCAGCCGGTCGCGGGCAACATCAACCAGCTCCGCGAGCTGAAGAAGAAGTACCCGAACATCAAGATCCTGTGGTCGTTCGGCGGCTGGACGTGGTCCGGCGGCTTCGGCGCGGCCGCGGCCAACCCGACGGCGTTCGCCAACTCCTGCTACTCGCTGGTCAAGGACCCCCGCTGGGCCGATGTCTTCGACGGCATCGACATCGACTGGGAGTACCCCAACGCGTGCGGCCTTTCCTGTGACACCAGCGGTCCCGCGGCCCTGAAGAACGTGCTCGCGGCGCTGCGCACCAAGTTCGGCAGCTCGGCGCTGGTCACGGCGGCGGTCACCGCCGACGGGTCGACGGGCGGCAAGATGGACGCGGCGGACTACGGCGGCGCGGCCGCTTACGTCGACTGGTACAACGTCATGACGTACGACTTCTTCGGCGCGTGGGACGCGAAGGGGCCCACGGCCCCGCACTCCCCGCTCACCTCGTACAACGGCATCCCGATCGCGGGCTTCAACACGGACGCGGCGATCCAGAAGTACCTCGGCAAGGGCGTCCCGGCGAGCAAGCTCAACCTGGGCATCGGCTTCTACGGCCGCGGCTGGACGGGCGTCACGCAGGACGCGCCCGGCGGCACGGCGACGGGGCCGGCGCCGGGCACGTACGAGCAGGGCATCGAGGACTACAAGGTCCTGAAGTCGTCCTGCCCCGTGACCGGCACGATCGCGGGCACGGCGTACGCGCACTGCGGGTCGAACTGGTGGAGCTACGACACGCCGTCGACGATCACCGGGAAGATGAGCTACGTGAAGAACCAGGGCCTTCGGGGCGCGTTCTTCTGGGAGTTCAGCGGTGACACGTCGAACGGGGAGCTGCTGACGGCGATGGACTCCGGGTTGAAGTAACCCATCCCCCTCCACGAACCCCGGCCGGGCCCGTCCCCCGCGCCGGGGCTTCCGGGCGTCCGCCCCCGGGAAGCGTCTATCGCCTGCAGACCGCGCGTGGCTGGTCGCGCAGTTCCCCGCGCCCCTTGACTACTGGATGCGGGCCCGCATGCGCAACCACAGCCTGTCCGGCGATTGAGGACGAGCGCCCTTCAGGCGCGAACGGGGTCTGGGGCGGAGCCCCAGCAGCCCCGCCTTCGTGTGCAGACCGCGCGTGGCTGGTCGCGCAGTTCCCCGCGCCCCTGGCGGTACTGGTGCCGCCCGGCATGGGCATACGCAGCCCGTCCAGCGATTGAGGACGAGGGCTAGGCGACGTTGACGCGTTGGCCGGGGGGCGCCGCTTCCAGCCAGGCCAGAAACCCCGTCAGCGCATCCTCGCTCATCGCGAGCTCAAGCCGCGTGCCCCGATGCGTACACCCCAGGATGATCGCGTCGGACAGGAGCGCGAGCTCCTCCTCGCCCTCGGGGAGGCGACGGGACACCACGTCGATGGCGGAACGTTCAAGAACGCGCCGCGGCCTCATCGCGTACGAGAAGACCCGGAACCACTCGATCCGGTCGCCGTTGTAGCGGGCCACCCCGTACACCCAGCCCTTGCCACTGGTGTCCGGCGTCTCCGGAAGGCCCCAGCGCAGACTGCAGTCGAACGTCCCACCGGAACGCTGGATCAGCCGCCGGCGCAGACCGAAGACGAAGAGTCCCACCAGTACCAGCGCGACGACCAGGCCACACACAAGCAGAGCGAGAGTCATCTACACCGACCTCCTCGCTCAACCAGTAATCCAGCAACGGAAAAATCTGCCTGCATCGCCTCAGCCGCGACCGGCTCCGGAAGATTCCGGACCGAGCCGCGGCTGAGGAAAATCACGGGCGAGAGGGCTAGCCCTTCGCCACCGCACGCAGTCGTACGTCGGCGCGGCGCTCGGCCGCGGCGTCCGACTCCGACTGCGCACTCTCCAGCGCACGCTCGGCGCGCTGGACATCGATCTCGTCCGCCAGCTCGGCAACCTCGGCGAGCAGCGACAGCTTGTTGTCGGCGAAGGAGAGAAATCCACCGTGCACCGCCGCGACGACGGTGCCGCCCTCGCTCGTACGGATCATCACCGGGCCCGACTCCAGCACACCAAGGAGCGGCTGGTGACCGGGCATGACGCCGATGTCGCCGGACGTGGTGCGCGCGACGACCAGGGTGGCCTCGCCGGACCAGACACTGCGGTCCGCGGCGACGAGCTCGACGTGCAGCTCAGTAGCCATGGTTGGCTCCTTGGGTCACCACCCGGCGGTTCGGCCGGGTGTTGGGTCGATTCTAGTCAGTTCTTGCGTGGCGATACGCAGAGGGGCGGGACGCACCCGCCCCTCCACGCGGTCGGGCGCGTCAGGAGACGCCCAGCTCCTTGGCGTTGGCCTTGAGGTCTTCCAGGCCACCGCACATGAAGAACGCCTGCTCGGGGAAGTGGTCGTACTCGCCGTCGCAGATCTGGTTGAACGCGATGATCGACTCTTCCAGCGGGACGTCCGAACCGTCGACGCCGGTGAACTGCTTGGCGACGTGCGTGTTCTGCGACAGGAAGCGCTCCACGCGGCGGGCGCGGTGCACGACCAGCTTGTCCTCTTCGCCGAGCTCGTCGATGCCGAGGATGGCGATGATGTCCTGGAGGTCCTTGTACTTCTGCAGGATCGTCTTGACGCGCATGGCGGCGTCGTAGTGCTCCTGCGCGATGTAGCGCGGGTCCAGGATCCGGGACGTGGAGTCCAGCGGGTCCACGGCCGGGTAGATGCCCTTCTCGGAGATCGGACGGGAGAGAACCGTCGTCGCGTCGAGGTGGGCGAAGGTGGTGGCCGGGGCCGGGTCGGTCAGGTCGTCCGCGGGGACGTAGATCGCCTGCATCGAGGTGATCGAGTGACCACGGGTCGAGGTGATGCGCTCCTGGAGGAGACCCATCTCGTCGGCCAGGTTCGGCTGGTAACCCACCGCGGAGGGCATACGGCCGAGCAGGGTCGACACCTCGGAACCCGCCTGGGTGTACCGGAAGATGTTGTCGATGAAGAAGAGGACGTCCTGCTTCTGGACGTCACGGAAGTACTCCGCCATCGTCAGACCGGCCAGGGCGACCCGAAGACGCGTGCCCGGCGGCTCGTCCATCTGACCGAAGACCAGGGCGGTCTTGTCGATGACGCCCGACTCCTGCATTTCCTCGATGAGGTCGTTGCCCTCACGGGTGCGCTCACCGACACCGGCGAACACCGACACACCGTCGTGGTTGTTGGCCACGCGGTAGATCATTTCCTGGATGAGGACGGTCTTGCCGACACCGGCACCACCGAACAGGCCGATCTTTCCACCCTTGACGTACGGGGTGAGAAGGTCGATGACCTTGACGCCGGTCTCGAACATCTCGGTCTTGGACTCGAGCTGGTCGAAGTTGGGCGCCTTGCGGTGGATCGGCCAGCGCTCGCCGATGTTGGCGTTCTCCTCGGGCTTGTTCAGCACCTCGCCGAGGGTGTTGAACACCTTGCCCTTGGTGAAGTCGCCGACCGGCACCGTGATGCCGTTGCCCGTGTCGGTCACCGGGGCCTGGCGGACCAGACCGTCGGTGGGCTGCATCGAGATCGCGCGCACGATGCCGTCACCCAGGTGCTGGGCGACTTCGAGCGTCAGCGTCTTGAGCTTGCCGTCCTCGGCCGGGTCGGCCACCTGGACGTGCAGCGCGTTGTAGATCTCCGGCATCGCGTCGACGGGGAACTCCACGTCGACGACCGGGCCGATGACCCGGGCGACGCGGCCCGTGGCAACGGCCGTCTCAACAGTGGTCGTCATTACTTGTCACTCCCCGCGGTCGCGTCGGCCAGCGCACTGGAGCCACCGACGATCTCGCTGATTTCCTGGGTGATTTCGGCCTGGCGGGCCGCGTTGGCAAGCCGGGAGAGGCTCTTGATGAGCTCTCCGGCGTTGTCGGTGGCCGACTTCATCGCGCGGCGACGGGCGGCGTGCTCGGAAGCGGCCGACTGAAGCAGCGCGTTGTAGATGCGGCTTTCGACGTAGCGCGGCAGCAGGGCGTCGAGGACGTCCTCCGCCGACGGCTCGAAGTCGAAGAGCGGAAGGATCTCGCCCTTCGCGCCTTCCTCCTCCGGAGCCTTCTCCAGCGACAGCGGCAGCATCCGGTTGTCGACCGGGCTCTGCGTCATCATCGACACGAACTCCGTGAAGACGATGTGCAGTTCGTCCGCTCCGCCCTCGGCCGTCTCCGTCTGGATGGCCTCGATGAGCGGTGCGGCGACCTGCTTGGCGTCCGCGTAGGTCGGGCTGTCGGTGAAGCCGGTCCACGACTGTGAGACCTTGCGCTCACGGAAGCCGTAGTAGGCGACACCCTTGCGGCCGACGATGTACGTGTCGACCTCCTTGCCCTCGCTCCGCAGCCGCTCCGAGAGCTTCTCCGCGGCCTTGATGGCGTTGGAGGAGTAGCCGCCGGCCAGACCGCGGTCGCTCGTGATGAGCAGGACCGCGGCGCGGGTCGGCGCCTCCGCCTCGGTGGTGAGCGGGTGCTTGGTGGTGGAGCCGGTCGCCACCGCGGTCACCGCACGGATGAGCTCGGTCGCGTACGGCGTGGAGGCCGCCACCTGGCGCTGCGCCTTGACGATGCGCGAGGCGGCGATCATCTCCATCGCCTTGGTGATCTTCTTGGTCGCGGTGACGGATCGGATGCGACGCTTGTAGACCCGGAGCTGCGCTCCCATGAGTCAGGTCCCTTCCGTCGTCGTCACTTGCTGGTGCTGACCGGTGCCGGCGCGTCGTCACCGAGGAGCTTGCCGTCCGAGGTCTCGAACTGGCGCTTGAAGCCCGCGATGGCGTCGCCGACGGACTGCAGCGTGTCGTCCGACATCTTGGCGCCCTCGGCGATCGAGGTGAGGAGCTCCTTGCGCTCGCGGCGCAGGTACTCCAGCAGCTCGGCCTCGAAGCGGCGGATGTCCTCGACGGGTACGTCGTCCATCTTGCCGGTGGTGCCGGCCCAGATGGAGACGACCTGCTCCTCGACCGGGTACGGCGAGTACTGCGGCTGCTTCAGGAGCTCCACCATGCGCTTGCCGCGCTCGAGGGAGGCCTTGGAAGCCGCGTCCAGGTCGGAACCGAAGGCGGCGAACGCCTCCAACTCGCGGTACTGGGCGAGGTCGACACGGAGTCGGCCCGACACCTGGCGCATCGCCTTGTGCTGCGCGGAACCACCGACTCGGGAGACGGAGATACCGACGTTGAGCGCGGGGCGCTGACCGGCGTTGAACAGGTCCGACTCCAGGAAGCACTGGCCGTCGGTGATGGAGATGACGTTGGTCGGGATGAACGCCGACACGTCGTTCGCCTTGGTCTCGACGATCGGGAGACCCGTCATCGAGCCGGCACCCATCTCGTCCGACAGCTTCGCGCAGCGCTCAAGGAGACGCGAGTGCAGGTAGAAGACGTCGCCCGGGTAGGCCTCGCGGCCCGGCGGACGGCGCAGCAGCAGCGACACGGCGCGGTAGGCGTCGGCCTGCTTCGACAGGTCGTCGAAGATGATGAGGACGTGCTTGCCGTCGTACATCCAGTGCTGGCCGATGGCCGAACCGGTGTACGGGGCGAGGTACTTGAAGCCGGCCGGGTCGGACGCGGGCGCGGCGACGATCGTCGTGTACTCCAGCGCGCCGGCCTCTTCCAGGGCGCCACGCACGGAGGCGATGGTCGAGCCCTTCTGGCCGATGGCGACGTAGATGCAGCGGACCTGCTTCTTCGGGTCGCCCGAGCGCCAGTTGTCGCGCTGGTTGATGATCGTGTCGACGGCCAGAGCGGTCTTGCCGGTCTGACGGTCACCAATGATCAGCTGACGCTGGCCACGGCCGATCGGCACCATCGCGTCGACGGCCTTGTAACCGGTCGCCATCGGCTCGTGCACCGACTTACGGACCATGACGCCCGGAGCCTGCAGCTCCAGGGCTCGGCGGCCGTCGGTCTCGATCTCGCCGAGGCCGTCGATCGGGTTGCCGAGCGGGTCGACGACGCGGCCGAGGTAACCCTCGCCTACGCCGACCGAGAGCACCTCACCGGTGCGCTGCACCGGCTGGCCCTCTTCGATTCCGCTGAACTCGCCGAGGACGATCGCACCGATCTCGCGCTCCTCGAGGTTGAGGGCGAGACCAAGGGTTCCGTCCTCGAACCGCAGCAGCTCGTTCGCCATGGCCGAGGGAAGACCCTCGACCTTCGCGATGCCGTCGCCGGCAACGCTGACCGTACCGACCTCCTCGCGCGAGGCCGCGTCCGGCTGGTACGACTGGACAAAAGTCTCCAGCGCGTCCCGGATCTCCTCCGGCCGGATCGTGAGCTCCGCCATCTGGGTTCCCTGCTCTCCTTGTTGGGCCCGAAGTTTCTAAGGGGGTCTGGGGGCCGACCCCCAGGAATCTTCTGCAATTTCTGCACGGCCCAACCGGGCCGCTGGTGTTGCTAATTCAGGTGGTGCGCCGACCGTGAGGTCAGCCCGCCAGCCGCCGGCTCGCCTCTTCGAGGCGCTCCGCGATGGTGCCTTCGATGACCTCGTCGCCGACGCGCACCGAGATCCCGCCGAGGACCTCGGGGTCCACGTCGAGGTTCAGGTGCATCTGGCGGCCGTAGATCTTCGCCAGGGCCGCACCGAGGCGCGACTTCTGGAGGTCGGTCAGCGGAACCGCCGAGGTGACCACGGCGACCATCCGCTCCCGGCGGTGCGCGGCGAGCTTGGAGAGGGCTTCGAGGCCCGCTTCCAGGCTACGTCCACGCGGCCGGGTCACCAGACGGGTGACCAGACGCTCGGTGACCGGGTTCGCCCTGCCGCCGAGCAGGCTGCGCAGCAGCTCGCTCTTGGCCGCGACCGTAGCCGTGCGGCTGGTGAGCGCGGAGCGCAGCTCGGTGCTGCCGGTGACGATGCGGCCGAACCGGAACAGTTCGTCCTCTACGTCGTCCAGCGCGCCCGACTGCTGCGCGGCGGTGAGGTCGGCGGTGCTCGCCAGTTCTTCGAGCGAGTCCACCAGGTCACGGGAGCTCGACCAGCGCGAGCGGACCATGCCGCCCACCAGGTCGGCCGTCTCGCCGCCCACCTGACCGCCGAACAGGCGCGCGGCCAGCTCGGCCCTGGCCTCGCCGGCCTGCGCCGGGTCGGTGAGGACCCGACGCAGCGAGACCTCGCGGTCGAGCAGCGTGGTGACGGCGGCCAGCTCGTCGCCGAGCTTCGCCGCGTCGACGGACGGGCGGTCCATCAACGCGTCGAGACGCTCTCGTGCGGCGGCCAGTGCCTCGCGGCTCGCGCCGTTCATCGGACGGCCTCGGCCTTCTCCTCGAGCTCGCCGAGGAAACGGTCGATGGTGCGGCTCTGGCGCGCGTGGTCCTCAAGGGACTCGCCGACCAGCTTGCCGGCCAGGTCGGTCGCCAGCTTGCCCACGTCCTGACGGAGCGAGTGCGCGGCGGCCTTGCGGTCGGCCTCGATCTGGGCGTGGCCGGCAGCGATGATCTCCTCACGCTGCCGCTGGCCTTCCGCCCTCATCTCCTGGATGAGCGCGGTGCCCTGCTCGGTCGCCTCCTGGCGCAGGCGGGCAGCCTCGTGGCGGGCCTCGGCGAGCTGCGCCTTGTACTGCTCAAGGACGCTCTGGGCCTCGGTCTGAGCGGCTTCGGCCTTCTCCATCCCGCCTTCGATGGCCTCGCGACGCTCGTCCAGAACCTTGTTGATGTTCGGGAGGAGCTTCTTGGCGAGGAAGCCGAAGACGATGACGAAGGCGATGAAGCCGATGACGAGCTCAGGCCACGGCGGGATGAGCGGGTTTTCCTGCTCCTCGGCCGCCAGCTGAACCATGGTGAGGTTCACATCAGTGCCTTTCGTCTAAAAGTGCAGTCCGAGGGACTGTGTCAGGCGCTCGGGTAGACGAACGGCATGACCAGACCGATGAGGGCGAGCGCCTCACAGAAGGCGAAGCCGAGGATCTGGTTGGCGCGGATGAGGCCGGCGGCCTCGGGCTGACGGGCCAGCGCCTGCGTGCCGTTACCGAAGATGATGCCGACGCCGACGCCGGGGCCGATGGCGGCGAGGCCGTAGCCGATGGAGCCCAGGTTGCCCTTGATTTCGACGCCAGCGGCGACGGTCTGCGCGAGAGCGGACATGCCGGTTCTTCCTTTTCTTTCATGGACCGGTGGGGGTTGGCCACCGGACGTCTGATGGCTTGGGGGGTGTGGCTGGGTCAGTGGCCCTCGGCGAGAGCGCCCTGAACGAAGCTGCAGGCCAGCAGCACGAAGACGTAGGCCTGGACAGCCTGGATGAAGAGCTCGAAGGCGGTCATGACGATGACCATCACGAACGAGACCGCCGAGTACGCGATGCCGATGCCGTTGAGCATGTACCAGCTGGCGATCGTGAAGAGCAGCAGCAGCGTGTGGCCCGCGAACATGTTGGCGAACAGTCGCACGGTGTGGGTGAACGGCCGGACGATGAGGTTCGAGAAGAACTCGATCGTCATCGAGAGCGGCAGGACCGCGCCGAGCGACTTGTCGTAGCCCGTGAAGTTCTTGAAAGCGCCGACGAATCCGTGCCGCTTGAACGTCAGGCTGACCCACATGATGTAGACGATCGCGGCGATGGCGGCCGGGTAGGCGATGATCGCCGTCACCGGGAACTGGGCGATCGGAACGATCGACCAGATGTTCATCATCCAGACGAAGAAGAACAGCGAGACCATGAAGGGCACATACTTCTCGCCCTCCTTCTTGCCGATCGTCTCGTACACGATGCCGCGGCGCACGAAGTCGTAGCCGGCCTCGGCGACCATCTGCAGCTTGCCGGGGACGAGCTTCGGCTTGCGGAAGGCCGCCCAGAAGAAGGCCACGATGACGACCGAACCGAGCAGGGCCAGCAACATCGTCTTGTTGAAGTACAGGTTGCTGTCGCCGTCGCCCCAGAGGGGCTTGAACAGGAACGAGTGCAGGCCGGGAGCCGGGAAGCCACACCCGTCGAAAAGGTGGCAGTTGGTCTCGAAGGCGAGCACCTGCGTCGGATCAGCACTCACCGCGGGCTCCTTCAGCGTGGCGCATAGGTACGGCAACCTCGTTGTGTCGGCGCGGCACGCGGCCGCGGTTCGGCACTGGACTGGTGTTTCGGATGATGGGGCGGCGGTCGGGCATCAAGCCTCGCGATCGAGCAGGCGTCAGCTCAGATGCCCAGGCCCGCAGTGCCGCAGTTGGCACCGGACGATAGCAGGGTCCAGAACTCGTACTTATCCTGCCCCTACCGTTCACGATTTCGATCCCGGCTTTTCGGACTTTTCGGTCTTGGTCGAATCAGGCTCGACGTAAAGGATCTTTGCCTTCATGTGTGCGCGCGCCTGCGCGCCGATCCATACGAGGGTCAGCGCAACCAGCGTGATGGCAAAGGCCTTTGGATTGAACAGCGTCGTGTTCTTGAAGGCCGCGACAAAGATGAACAGCAGCAGCAGCTGGGCCGTGTACAGCGCCAGACCCATGGCCTGGAACAGCTGCGGGTAGGACCTGGCGGTGCGCTCAAGAACGACGAGCCCCACACCCATGAACAGGATCACGACCAGCGTCGCAACGATGGCACCCACCGCCCCCTTGCCGCCCACGACCACACCGCTCACGAGGGTCGCAACAGCGCCCGCGGCAGCGGTGGGTAGGGCGGTCGGGAGAAGAGTGCGTGCGTCGTTGGACGGCATGGCGGCAGCTCCGCTTGCTGGTGGGGGCAAAGTGGTGTCGTCATGGACGAGCGTAAGCCCGGGCCGAGTTGGTACCTCGGGCCAACGGACCGTCGCACTACGGTCCTTCGGCTCTGGCGCCGGGTCTCGTGAACCGTATCACAAACTATTTGATGAGGTCTTTACCATGGAAGTGTGATGGGCAGCACACTTGAGAGTGATGCTGCGCGTTTGTGCGCAACGGGCGGCGAGATGTCTGGTATTGAGCATCCACGCGGCAAATCGTCAGCGCGATGCGCCGGTCTTCCGTCGGTCGGGGAAACGCGAACGGGGGCCGATCGCTGTCGCCCCGTTGACGCCGGAGACGCCGGCCACCACCGCGGGGCGCTCGCCGCGCACCTCGTCGTCCTGCTCGTCCGACGCCGGGGCGTGCTCCGCCTCCGGCTCCGGCTTGGTACGCCGGTAGCGCGGCGGCACGAACCGCTCGGCCCAGCGCGGGGCGCGCGGGGAGAACCGCGGCAACAGCAGGAGCACCAGCCCGACCGCGCTCAGCGCGACGACCATCAGCACGATCCACATCGACGCCGAGTGCACCGAGTAGGCCACCGCGCCGAAGGCGATGAGCGCCGACCAGAAGTACATGATCAGCACCGCGCGGCTGTGCGAGTGTCCGATCTCCAGGAGCCGGTGGTGCAGGTGTCCGCGGTCCGCGGCGAACGGCGACTGGCCGTTCCAGGTCCTGCGGACGATCGCGAGCACCAGGTCGGCCATCGGGATCGCGATGATCGTCAGCGGCATGAGCAGGGGAATGAAGACCGGGAGCATCGCGTGCGTGGCATCGCGGGTGCCGCCGAAGTTGAGCTTCATCGCGTCCGGGTCGACCTGGCCCGTGATGGAGATGGCGCCCGCCGCGAGGACGAGCCCGATCAGCATCGAGCCCGAGTCACCCATGAAGATCCGCGCCGGGTGCATGTTGTGCGGCAGGAAGCCCACGCACATGCCCATGAGGATGGCGGCGAAGAGGGTGGCGGGCGCGGCCGCCTCGATTCCGTACCCGTACCAGAGCCGGTAGGCGTACATGAAGAACGCCGCCGACGCGATGCACACCATGCCGGCGGCCAGGCCGTCCAGACCGTCGACGAAGTTGACCGCGTTGATGGTGATCACCACGAGGGCGACGGTGAGCAGGGTGCCCTGCCACGAGGTCAGCGAGACCGAGCCGATGCCGGGAATCGGCAGCCACAGGATGGTCAGACCCTGCATCACCATGACGCCCGCTGCGATCATCTGGCCGCCGAGCTTGATCAGGGCGTCGATCTCGAACTTGTCGTCGAGGACGCCGATCAGCCAGATCAGGGCGGCGCCGGAGAGCAGCGCGCGCGGTTCGTTGGACTGGCTGAAGACGGCGTTGAGCCCGTCGAGGTGGTCGGCGACGAGGAGTCCCGCGCACAGGCCGCCGAACATGGCGATGCCGCCGAGTCTCGGCGTCGGCTCCCGGTGCACGTCGCGCGCACGGATCGCCGGCATCGCGCCCACGGCGATGGCGAACTTCCGCACCGGCCCGGTGAGCAGATAGGTCACCGCGGCCGTGACGCAGAGCGTCAGCAGGTATTCACGCACGGGCTGCCCCAGAGGTATCGCTGGCCATCTCAGCCCCACACCCTAGCTTCGCGCGCATGTGGTTGAGGACATCCGGATCCGGCAGATGGTTGCAGGTACCCCCACAGAGCGGGGATAAGCCTGCATTTTTCCCGTATGCGAACCCTGTGAGTATGCGGCCGACCGTGCGTTCCGGCCCTTTTCCGCGCCTTGTTTCGGACGCTTGTCCCGGCGCCCCTCGTCCCGGCGCCCCTCTTAAGGAGGAGGGAATCGCTCGGCCAGTTCCCGCACTTCCGCCCGCGTCCTTGGATCCTCGCGCATCGCCATCGCGAAGAGCACCGCGATTCTGGCCATCTCGGTCTCGCCCATCCCCTGCGTGGTGACGGCCGCGGTGCCCAGACGGATGCCGCGGGCGTCCGCGTGCGGCAGGGCGCAGCTGTCCAGGACGAGGCCCGCGCCCGCGAGGCGGCCGCGCGCGGTACGGCCGTCGACGCGGAAGGGCGCCGGGTCGGCGAGCACGAGATGGGTGTCGGTGCCGCCGGTGGCCACCCCGAACCCCTCGGCGAGCAGTCCCTCCGCGAGGATGCGGGCATTGCTGACGACCTGATGGGCGTAGGCCGTGAACGCGGGGGCGGACGCCTCGCCGAAGGCGACGGCCTTGGCAGCGATCGTGTGCATCTGGGCGCCGCCCTGCGTGAAGGGGAAGACGGCGCGATCGATGCGCTGGGCGAGGTCGGCGCCGCACAGGATCAGGCCGCCGCGCGGTCCGCGCAGCACCTTGTGGGTGGTGGCGCACACCACGTCCGCGTACGGGACCGGGCTCGGCGCCGCTCCCCCGGCGACCAGGCCCATCGGGTGCGCCGCGTCCGCGATGAGGTACGCGCCCACGTCGTCCGCGATCTCCCGGAACGCCCGGTAGTCCGGGTGGCGGGGGTAGGCGATGGAACCGCACACGATCGCCCGGGGCCGGTGCTCGGCCGCCAGGTCCCACACCTCGCCGTAGTCGATGAGCCCGGTGTCCGGTTCGACGCCGTACCCGACGAAGTCGAACCAGCGTCCCGAGAAGTTGGCGGGCGAGCCGTGTGTGAGGTGTCCGCCGTACGGCAGCCCCATCGCCAGGACGGTGTCCCCGGGCTTCAGGAGCGCCGCGTAGGCCGCGAGCACCGCCGAAGTACCCGAATACGTCTGGACGTTGGCGTGGGCCGCCCCGAAGAGGGCTTTGGCGCGTTCGACGGCGATGCGCTCGGCGACGTCCACGACCTCGCAGCCGCCGTGGTGGCGGGCGCCGGGGTAGCCCTCGGCGTACTTGTTGCCCAGCTGCGAGCCGAGGGCGGCGCGCACGGCGGGCGAGGTGAAGTTCTCGGCCGCGATCAACTGGAGCGAGGTGGCCTGGCGCTCGGCCTCGCCGAGCAGCACGTCGGCCATGTCGGGGTCCTGCCGCCTCAGGGCGTCGGACCCCGCACGTTCAGTGCCAACTGCGGAGGTGACGGACATGCGTCCAGCGTAGGTCCCGGTTGCCCGGCGCGCCCGGTGTGATGGCGTGTCTCAGTGGTGCGTGGGCACGCCCGTGAGGGCGGTGACGACCGGGTCGAGGGCCTGGTTGATCTCGTCGCCGATGGAGCGGAAGAAGGTGATGGGTGCGCCGTAGGGGTCGTTGACCTCGTCGGCCTCGGCGTTCGGCGCGAGCAGCCAGCCGCGCAGCGCCGCCGCGGCCCGCACCAGGGCCCTCGCGCGCTCGACCATGCCCTCCTGGAGGGGGTCGGGCAGCGTGGCCGGGTCTATGGCCCGTACGAGCCGGGTGAACTCCTTCAGGGTGAAGGTGCGCAGGCCCGCCGAGTGGCCCATCGAGATGACCTGGGCGCGGTGGTCGCGGGTCGCGGTGAGGACCAGGTCGGCGGTGATGACGTGCTCGTCGAGGAGCTCGCGCCCGGTGAAGCCGGTGGCGTCCGCACCGAAGTCGGCGAGCACCGCGGCGGCGTTGGCCTCCATCGGAGCGCCCTCGTGCCCCCAGGTGCCTGCGCTCTCCACGATGAGGCCGGCCGTGAACGGGTCCCCGAGCCGGTCGCTCAGGGCATGGCGGGTCAGCCGCTCGGTGATGGGCGAGCGGCAGACGTTGCCGGTGCTGACGTGGAGGATGCGGAACGAGTTCCCCACCGGGTGAACCGTGCCTATGCCACGCCCCTCAGGGGCGGTCAATTGGCCACCTCGAGGTCGGGTACCACCTTGCGCAGCGCGTCCGCGTCGAGGGCGCCCGCGCGCAGCAGCACCGGGACCTTGCCGGTCACGTCGACGATGGAGGAGGGCACGATGCCCGGGGTGGGGCCGCCGTCCAGGTACACCGAGACGGAGTCCCCGAGCATGCCCTGAGCCGCGTCGCAGTCCTCCGGAGAGGGGTGGCCGGTGAGGTTGGCGGAGGAGACGGCCATCGGGCCGACCTCGGTGAGCAGCTCGATGGCGACGGGGTGCAGCGGCATCCGGATGGCGACGGTGCCCCTGGTGTCGCCGAGGTCCCACTGGAGGGACGGCTGGTGGCGCGTGACCAGCGTCAGGGCGCCGGGCCAGAACGCGTCGACGAGCTCCCAGGCCTGCTCGGTGAAGTCGGTGACCAGGCCGTGCAGGGTGTTGGGCGAGCCGATGAGGACGGGGGTGGGCATGTTGCGGCCCCGGCCCTTGGCGTCGAGCAGGTCCATGCAGGCCTGCGAGCTGAAGGCGTCCGCGCCGATGCCGTACACGGTGTCGGTGGGCAGCACCACGAGCTCGCCGCGGCGGACGGCTGACGCGGCTTCGCGCAGACCGGTCGTGCGGTCGGTCGCGTCGTTGCAGTCGTATCGCCGAGCCATTAGCGGGCCTCCTCGTACACGTACACGGTCTGGGTGCTGATGCTGGTCACGGCGTCGCCTTGCGGGCCGTGGCGAAGCGCGGGCGGTTGTTCAGGTCGGGGTGGTCGGCCGCGTCCGCCCAGCCGGCCTCCTCGTTGAAGATCCACGGCACTTGGCCGCCCTGCGTGTCGGCGTGCTCGATGACGACGAGCCCGCCGGGCCGCAGGAGGCGGTGCGCGGTGCGTTCGATGCCCCGGATGGTGTCGAGGCCGTCCTCACCGGAGAACAGCGCGAGCTCGGGGTCGTGGTCGCGCGCCTCGGGGGCGACGTACTCCCACTCGGTGAGCGGGATGTACGGCGGGTTCGAGATGACCAGGTCGACCTGGCCGTCGAGCTCGGGCAGCGCGGTGAGCGCGTCGCCCTGGTGGAGAACGACGCGGGACCCCTCGACGTTCTTCCGCGTCCATGCCAGGGCGTCCTCGGACAGCTCCACGGCGTGCACGCGTGAGCGCGGGACCTCCTGCGCCATGGCGAGCGCGATGGCGCCCGAGCCGGTGCACAGGTCGACGATGAGCGGCTCGACGACATCCATCGCGCGGACGGCGTCTATGGCCCAGCCGACCACGGACTCCGTCTCGGGGCGGGGCACGAACACCCCTGGCCCGACGTGGAGTTCGAGGTAGCGGAAGAAGGCGCGGCCGGTGATGTGCTGGAGCGGCTCACGCGCCTCGCGGCGGGCGATCGCCTCCCAGTAGCGGGCGTCGAAGTCGACGTCCTTGACGTTGTGCAGCTCTCCCCGCTTCACACCGTGGATGTGCGCGGCGAGCTCCTCCGCGTCGAACCGCGGCGAGGGCACACCGGCGTCGGCCAGCCGCCGGGTGGCCTGGGCCACCTCGGCAAGCAGCACGCTTCGGGGGCCTGGGGGTCGCCCCCCAGAGTTTTGCTGCACGCTGGTCCTCCGGCAGTCGTACGGGGGTGATTACTGGGCGGCCGCGAGCTTGGCGGCGGAGTCCGCGTCGACGCAGGCCTGGATCATCGCGTCCAGGTCGCCGTCGAGGACCTGGTCCAAGTTGTACGCCTTGAAGCCGACCCGGTGGTCCGAGATGCGGTTTTCCGGGAAGTTGTACGTCCGGATCTTCTCGGAGCGGTCGACGGTGCGCACCTGGCTGCGGCGGGCGTCGGCGGCCTCGGCCTCGGCCTTCTCCTGCGCGGCGGCGAGCAGCCGGGAGCGCAGGATGCGCATGGCCTGCTCCTTGTTCTGGAGCTGGCTCTTCTCGTTCTGGCAGGAGGCGACGACGCCGGTCGGCACGTGCGTGATGCGCACGGCGGAGTCGGTGGTGTTGACGGACTGGCCGCCGGGGCCGGAGGAGCGGTACACGTCGATGCGGAGGTCGTTCATGTTGATCTCGACGTCGACCTCCTCGGCCTCGGGCGTGACGAGCACGCCGGCGGCGGAGGTGTGGATGCGGCCCGCCGACTCGGTCGCGGGCACGCGCTGCACGCGGTGCACGCCGCCCTCGTACTTCATCCGTGCCCAGACGCCCTGGCCGGGCTCGGTCGCGCCGTTGCCGCCCTTGGTCTTCACGGCGACCTGGACGTCCTTGTAACCGCCCTGGTCGGACTCGGTGGAGTCGATGATCTCGGTCTTCCAGCCGACGCGCTCGGCGTAGCGCAGGTACATGCGCAGGAGGTCGCCGGCGAACAGGGCCGACTCGTCGCCGCCCGCACCCGCCTTGATCTCCAGGAGCACGTCCTTGTCGTCGCTCGGGTCGCGCGGGACCAGGAGCAGGCGGAGCTTCTCGGTGAGCTCCTCGCGCTGCGCGGTCAGGTCCTTGACCTCGGCCAGGAAGTCGGGGTCGTCGGCGGCGAACTCCCGGGCGGTCTCGATGTCCTCGCCGGCCTGCTTCCAGGCGCGGTAGGTCCCGACGATCGGCGTGAGCTCGGCGTAGCGCTTGTTCAGCTTGCGCGCGTTGGCCTGATCGGCGTGGACCGAAGGGTCGGCGAGCTTCGTCTCGAGGTCGGCGTGCTCGCCGATCAGGTCCTCGACCGCTTCGAACATCGGATGCTCCTGGGGGTCAAACGTAGAAGTAGGTGTTGACGGCAAAGCGCCGGTCGCGGCGCCCCCGGAACGGAGGCGCCACGGACCGGCGCAGTGGGCTCGCTACTTCTGGGCGGAGCCGGCAGCGGCCTTGCCGAAGCGGGCCTCGAAGCGGGCCACGCGGCCACCGGTGTCCATGATCTTCTGCTTGCCCGTGTAGAACGGGTGGCACTCGGAGCAGATTTCGGCGCGGATGGAGCCGCCGCCGATCGTGCTACGGGTGGTGAAAGCCGCGCCACAGGTGCAGCTGACCTGGGTCTCGACGTACTCGGGGTGGATGTCGCGCTTCAAGGTGTCTCCTAGGTTCGGGAGGGCGCCGGGTCGTAGACGCGGATTGCGCATACGTGAACCGGGGCCGACGTACCAGTCTGCCAGGACTGGGCGCATCTCCCAAAACCGGGGTGGAGGCGGAACTATTCCCCCACCCCCGCCCGAGGCGTCCGGAACCGGCCCGGGACGCTACTGGCCGGCCACGTAGCCGCCCGCGGTGCCCTTGTCGCCCGCCGAGTCGGCGGTCGCGGACGCCGGGATCGGCTGGTCCTTGGAGAGGGCGTCCCAGACCTGCCGGGACTGCTCTTCGAGGGGGCTGACGCGGTTGGGGTCGAGCTTGTCGTACTGCACCGGCAGCGTGATCATCTTGACGTTCGAGGCGTCCAGGCCCTTGAGGCCGCTCGCGAACCCGATGAGCGAGTTGACCGAGCTCAGGTCGGAGTCGGTGGTGATCGTCTTGGTGGCCGCGTCGGCGAGGCCGTAAAGCTTGGCCGGGTTGCTGAACACGCCGACGCTCTTGACCTGGCCGATCAGCGCCTTGATGAAGGCCTGCTGGAGCTGGATGCGGCCGAGGTCGCTGCCGTCGCCGACGACGCCGTGCCGGGTCCGTACGAGGCCGAGCGACTGCTCGCCGTTGAGGGTGTGCTTGCCGGCCGGCAGGTCGAGGTGGCTCTTGTCGTCCTTGATCGGCTTGTTGGTGGTGACGGGCACCCCGCCGAGCTGGTCGATCAGCTTCTTGAAGCCGGTGAAGTCGACCTCGATGTAGTGGTCCATGCGGATGCCGGACATCTGCTCGACGGTCTTGACGGCGCACGCCGGGCCGCCGACCTCGTACGCCGTGTTGAACATCTGGCGCTTGGCGCCGGGGTCGGTTTTGCCGCTCTCCGTGGTGCAGGAGGGCCGCGTGACCAGGGCGTCGCGCGGGATGGAGACCACGCTCGCGGTCTTGTGGCCCTGGTAGACGTGGATGATCATCGCGGTGTCGGACCGGGCGCCGCCCTCGTCGGCGCCGTACTCCTTGTTGGCGCCGGCCCGCGAGTCCGAGCCGAGGACGAGGATGTCCTCGGAGCCGTTGTCGACGTTCTGCGGGCGGTCGGTACCGAGCTGGGCGTTGATGTCGACGCCCTTGAGGTTGCCGTTGAGCTTGAAGTACACGTAGCCGAGTCCGCCCCCGCCGACGAGCACTACGCCGGCCGCGGTCCACGCGGCTATCCGCACGGCGCGACGGCGCGTGCTGAGCTGCTTGCGGCGCTTGCCGGCCCCGCGTATTCGGCTGGTGCGTGTGCCCTGCTCGGTCATGTTCTCCTCAGTTCTCGGCGCTCCTCCGATTACCCCCTGCCCCGGTGTTCAGGCACGGATTGTCGACACTCGTCAGACGTCGAAGCACCAAGAAGGGTTGCACAGGGTTCTAAGAGCCCGCTAAGAGCGGGGCAGGTCCCGCGTGCGGCCAGGCGCTCTGCACACCGCTCTCACCTGCGGGTTCGCGGAGGCCGTGGACGCCGCCCCGCCGGGGGCGGGCCACTGCCCGTGTGTCGAATACCTCAGCGCACGCGACGGTACGCACAGTGACCGGGGTGACGCACCGCGTGGCGCCCGCGATGACGTACCACGCGGCGACCGCAGTGACCGCACGGTGACCGCGATGACGTACGGCCGTGGCCCGGCAGGCCCGCCCGCACACGCGAGCGCCCCCGGCACCGAAGTGCCGGGGGCGCTCTCAACTGGCCCTGCGGGGCCGGGAGTTGCTAGTCGTTGCCGTTGCCCTGACCCGGAGTCGTCTTCTGGATCTGGAGCAGGAACTCGGCGTTCGACTTCGTCTGCTTCATCTTGTCGAGGAGCAGCTCGATGGCCTGCTGCTGGTCGAGCGCGTGCAGCACACGGCGCAGCTTCCAGGTGACGGCCAGCTCGTCGCTGCCGAGCAGGATTTCTTCCTTACGGGTGCCGGACGCGTCGACGTCCACCGCGGGGAAGATGCGCTTGTCGGCAAGCTTGCGGTCGAGCTTGAGCTCCATGTTGCCGGTGCCCTTGAACTCCTCGAAGATCACCTCGTCCATGCGCGAGCCGGTCTCCACGAGCGCGGTGGCGAGGATGGTCAGCGAGCCGCCGTCCTCGATGTTGCGCGCGGCACCGAAGAAGCGCTTCGGCGGGTAGAGCGCGGTCGAGTCGACACCACCGGACAGGATGCGGCCGGAGGCCGGGGCCGCCAGGTTGTACGCACGGCCCAGGCGGGTGATCGAGTCGAGCAGGACGACCACGTCGTGGCCGAGCTCGACGAGACGCTTGGCGCGCTCGATGGCCAGCTCGGCGACGGTGGTGTGGTCCTCGGCGGGACGGTCGAACGTCGAGGAGATGACCTCGCCCTTCACCGACCGCTGCATGTCGGTGACCTCTTCCGGACGCTCGTCGACCAGGACGACCATCAGGTGGCACTCGGGGTTGTTGTGGGTGATCGCGTTGGCGACCGCCTGCATGATCATGGTCTTGCCGGTCTTCGGCGGGGCCACGATCAGGCCTCGCTGGCCCTTGCCGATCGGCGACACGAGGTCGATGATCCGCGTGGTCAGGACGCCCGGGTCGGTCTCCAGACGGAGCCGGTCCTGGGGGTAGAGCGGGGTCAGCTTGTTGAACTCCGGGCGCCCGCGGCCCGAGTCGGCAGCCATGCCGTTGGAGGAGTCCAGCCGCACCAGGGCGTTGAACTTCTCGCGGCGCTCGCCGTCCTTGGGCTGGCGCACCGCGCCGGTGACGTGGTCACCCTTGCGCAGGCCGTTCTTGCGGACCTGGGCGAGCGAGACGTACACGTCGTTCGGGCCCGGCAGGTAGCCGGAGGTCCGGATGAACGCGTAGTTGTCGAGGATGTCGAGGATGCCCGCGACGGGGATCAGGACGTCGTCGTCGGCGACCTGCGGCTCGGCGCCGAACTCGTCGCGGACACCGCGGCGGCCACGGCGGTCGCGGTAGCGTCCGCGACGGCCACGGCGGCTGCCGTCGTCGTCGAAGTCGTCCTGCGGGCCGTTGTTCTGGTTCTGCTGCTGGCCCTGCTGGCCGCCCTGCCCGCCCTGGCGCTGCTGGCGCTGGCCGCCCTGCTGGTCGTCGGCCTTGCCACGGTCGCCGCGCTGACGGTCACCGCGGTCGCCGCGCTCGCCGCGGTCGCCGCGCTCACCGCGCTCGCCACGGTCGCCGCCGCGCTCACCGCGCTGCTGACGGTCCCGGCGGTCGCCGCGCTCACCGCGGTCGCGGCGCTCCCGGCGGCCTTCGGCGGTGTCGACGGCCTCGGCGGCCTTCGCCTCGGGCTCCTTGGCCTCGGTCTTCACCTCGGCCTTGGCCTCCGTCTTGGTGGCGGTCTCGACCGCCACCGAGGCGGACTCGGGGCTGCCGGACGGCGCGGTGGCGCGGCGGCGACGACGCTCGCCTACGGGCTGCTCGTCGCCGGCGCTCTGGTCGGAGGCCTTGGCGGACGGCTGGCCCGGAATGTCGATCTGCTGCTGCGCGGCCTGCTTCTCGGCGGCGGGAGCGGCGGCCTCGTCGCCCGTACGGGCCTTGGAGGTGGCGCGGCGCTTCGGCTTGGCCTCGGCACCGGCGGTCGACGCGGAGGCCTTGGCGGGAGCCGCGGAACCTCCCCCAGAGCCCGAAAGAGCCTGGGAGGTGCCCCCACCGGCCTGCGCCTCCTTGATGACCTCGATCAGCTGGCTCTTGCGCATACGCGCGGTGCCCCTGATGCCGAGGCCGGACGCGACCTGCTGCAGCTCGGCCAGGACCATGCCGTCGAGGCCGGTGCCGGAGCGGCGGCGCCGTGCGGTGGTGCCGGAGGCAGCACCTGCGGCGGGCGCGGCATTGTCGACAGAGTTGTCGGCAGTCACGCCCATCAGATCGGTGGTGTCGCTCACGAAGGGTCCTTCCCTGGAGCGGACGTCGGCCTGTCTGGCTCGGCGACCGGTTGTGCTGTCCGGCTGCGGCCCGTGATCGTGTCGATCACTGATCGTGCCGGGGCGGTGGTCCGCCGCGTACGGCGGAGAGACAAAGTGCGTGGGTTCCGGCCCGAGATCCCCCTGCTCGGCCCCTGCCGGGAAGGAGCGTGGGGTGTCGTACCGGTTCCGGAGCGTGCTCGAAACTGCTCAGGCAGGCTGCGCAGGCAGTTGGGGAGGCTCTCGGAAGAAAGGCGGTCCCTGAAGGGGACACGAAGCACCGCGCCACGAAGACGACCGATGCAGACTTGAGGTTAACACTACCGGATCCAACAAACATTCCCCCTCTCGTTCACCGGCAAGCCGTGCTCCCTGACGCCCGGCCCCGGGCCCTGGCCAGTCCTACGCCCCGAGCGGCAGGACGCACGCACCCGCGGCGTCGAGACGGAGCCGGTTGGCGGCCCACCCCTCCCCCGCAAGGCGTGCGACCTTGTCGGCCGCACCGTCCTCGACCAGCGCGAGCACCGTGGGGCCCGCGCCGGAGATGACCGCCGGGACACCGTCCGCGCGCAGCCGGTTGACCAGTGCCACGCTCTCCGGCATCGCCGGTGCGCGGTACTCCTGGTGGAGCCGGTCCTCGGTGCCGGCGAGCAGCAGCTCGGGGCGCCTGGTCAGGGCCTCCACGAGCAGGGCCGCGCGGCCCGCGTTGGCTGCGGCGTCGACGTGCGGCACGGTGCGCGGGAGCAGTCCGCGGGCCGTCTCCGTCAGGACCGCCTTGCCCGGCACGAAGACCACCGGAACGATGGAGTCCGCCGGGTCCATCCGGATCGCGCGGGCCGCTCCGCCGTCCATCCAGGAGAGCGTGAACCCGCCGAGCAGACAGGCCGCGACGTTGTCGGGGTGGCCCTCGATCTCGGTCGCGAGCTCCAGCAGGGCCGCGTCGTCGAGCCGGGCGTCGCCGCCTATGGTCACGGCGCGCGCCGCGACGATGCCGGCGCAGATGGCGGCGGAGGAGGAGCCGAGGCCGCGGCCGTGCGGGATGCGGTTGGCGCAGACGACCTCAAGGCCGCGCGGCTGCCCGCCGAGCAGGTCGAACGCGGTGCGCAGGGACCGTACGAGCAGGTGGCTCTCGTCGCGGGGCAGCGTGTCGGCGCCCTCGCCCGCGATGTCGATGCCGAGGCCGGAGTCGGCGACGCGGACGACCACGTCGTCGTAGAGCCCCAGTGACAGGCCGAGGGAGTCGAAGCCCGGGCCGAGGTTGGCACTGGTGGCGGGGACGCGCACCCGTACGGCGGCGGCGCGGAATGCGGGACCGGCCATCGCTCTGATGACTCCTTGTGAGGCTGCTGCTGGGGTCTGCTGCGAGGTTTCTCGAAGACGTACTGAACACCCGAGGGCCACGTGGGCAACTGCACCGCGGCATATGCGGCGGGGCGGGTTGAGTACAGCCTATCGAAGGAAGGTTCCGTGGCGACATAGGGCGCACAGGAGGCGCACGATGCGTGTCGCGAGCCCCCTGTGCCCCTACGTGCGGGCTTGTCCGGTTTTACGTACGTGTCCTCGCGGAACGGGACGCGTACGCAACCGCTGCGGCCTGGTGTTACGCGAGGCCGAGGCGCTCGGCCGCGGTCGCCGCGTCCACCGGGACGGTGACGGGCTGCGGCGCTCCGGCGACGGCCCAGTCGGGGTCCTTGAGACCGTTTCCGGTCACCGTGCACACGATCTTCTGGCCCGGGTCGACAAGACCGCGCTCGGCGGCCTTGAGCAGTCCAGCGACCGAAGCCGCGGAGGCGGGCTCCACGAAGACGCCCTCCTGCGAGGCGAGCAGCCGGTAGGCGCGCAGGATCTCACGGTCCGTCACTTCGTCGATGAAGCCGCCGGATTCGTCGCGCGCGGCGAGCGCGAACTGCCACGAGGCCGGGTTGCCGATGCGGATCGCGGTGGCGATGGTCGACGGGTCCTTGACGACCTCGCCGCGCACGATCGGCGCCGAGCCCGACGCCTGGAAGCCCCACATGCGCGGGGTGTGCGTCGAGATGCTGTCGGCGGCGTACTCCTTGTAGCCCTTCCAGTACGCCGTGATGTTGCCGGCGTTGCCCACGGGCAGGACATGGATGTCGGGCGCGTCGCCGAGCGCGTCCACGATCTCGAACGCGGCGGTCTTCTGGCCCTCGATGCGCACCGGGTTGACCGAATTGACCAGCGCCACCGGGTAGTTGTCGGAGAGCGAGCGGGCCAGCGTGAGGCAGTCGTCGAAGTTGCCGTCGACCTGGAGGATCTTGGCGCCGTGCACGAGCGCCTGGCCCATCTTGCCGAGTGCGATCTTGCCCTGCGGCACGAGGACCGCGCACACCATGCCGGCCCGCACCGCGTAGGCGGCGGCCGAGGCGGAGGTGTTGCCGGTGGAGGCGCAGATGACCGCCTTGGCGCCCTCCTCCTTGGCCCGGGTGATCGCCATCGTCATGCCGCGGTCCTTGAAGGACCCGGTCGGGTTGGCGCCTTCGACCTTGAGGTGCACCTCGCAGCCCGTGCGCTCGGAGAGCACCTGCGCGGGCACGAGCGGCGTGCCGCCCTCGCGGAGGCTGACGACCGGGGTCGTAGCGGAGACGGGGAGCCGGTCCCGGTACTCCTCGATGATTCCGCGCCACTGGTGGGTCATTGCTGGTTACTCCCCTTCAACACGCATGATGCTGGCGACACCACGCACGGTGTCGAGCTTGCGCAGGGCGTCCACGGTCCCGGTGAGGGCCGCGTCGGCCGCGCGGTGGGTGACGACGACGAGGGAGGCCTCGCCGTCCTTGCCGGACTGCCGCACGGTGTCGATGGACACCCCGTGCTCGGCGAAGACCGTCGCCACCTGGGCGAGCACGCCCGGCTTGTCGGCCACGTCGAGGCTGATGTGGTAGCGGGTCACGACGTCGCCCATGGGGCTCACGGGCAGCCGCGTGTACGCCGACTCACCCGGCCCGGTCGACCCGGCGAGCTTGTTGCGGCAGACCGCGACCAGGTCGCCGAGGACGGCGGACGCGGTCGGGGCGCCGCCCGCGCCGGGCCCGTAGAACATCAGCTGCCCGGCGGCCTCCGCCTCGACGAACACCGCGTTGTAGGCGCCCCGTACGGAGGCCAGCGGATGGTCGAGCGGGATCATCGCCGGATGGACCCGGGCGGTCACGGAGCCGCCGTCGGCGGCGCGCTCGCAGATCGCGAGCAGTTTGATGGTGCAGCCCATCTGGCGCGCCGACGCGAAATCGGCGGCGGTCACCTCGGTCATGCCCTCGCGGTACACGTCGTCGAGGCGGACTCGGGTGTGGAAGGCGATCCCGGCGAGGATGGCGGCCTTGGCGGCGGCGTCGAAGCCCTCGACGTCGGCGGTCGGGTCGGCCTCGGCGTAGCCGAGCGCGGTGGCCTCGTCGAGGGCCTCCTGGTAGCCGGCGCCCGTCGAGTCCATCTTGTCGAGGATGAAGTTGGTCGTGCCGTTGACGATGCCGAGGACCCGGTTGACCTTGTCACCGGCGAGGGACTCGCGCAGCGGCCGGATCAGCGGGATCGCGCCGGCGACGGCGGCCTCGTAGTACAGGTCACGGCCGTGCTCGACGGCGGCGGCGTGCAGCGCCGCGCCGTCCTGGGCGAGCAGCGCCTTGTTCGCGGAGACGACGGAGGCGCCGTGCTCGAAGGCGGTCGTGATGAGGGTGCGGGCGGGCTCGATGCCGCCGATGACCTCGACGACGACGTCGATGTCACCGCGTTTGACGAGGGCGGTGGCGTCGGTGGTGACCAGGGCGGGGTCGATGCCCTCCCGCGCCTTGGAGGGCCGGCGCACGGCGACCCCGGCGAGCTCCACGGGGGCGCCGATGCGCGCCGTGAGGTCGTCGGCGTGCGTCGTCATGATGCGCGCCACCTCTGAGCCGACCACTCCACAGCCCAGCAGCGCCACCTTCAGCGGACGCGTACGCATCATCCGACCTCGTTTCCTCTTCAAACCTGGAATACGAACCAGTCTCACTCACCGGACGGGGGTTTCTGCCCGTCGTCCGGATCCTGAGACAACTATTTCATTTATCCGACATCGAGACGCAGGAGATCTTCCTCCGTCTCGCGTCGGACGATCACCCGCGCCGCACCGTCGCGCACGGCGACGACCGGCGGGCGCAGCGCGTGGTTGTAATTGCTGGCCATGGAGCGGCAGTACGCACCGGTGGCCGGCACGGCAATCAGATCACCCGGCGCGAGGTCGGCGGGCAGGAACGCGTCACGCACCACGATGTCACCGCTCTCACAGTGCTTGCCCACCACCCTGACAAGCATCGGCTCGGCCTCCGACGTGCGCGAGACGAGCGCCACGGAGTACTCGGCGTCGTACAGCGCGGTACGGATGTTGTCGGACATGCCGCCGTCGACGCTCACATAGGTACGCAGCCCTTCGAGCGGCTTGATGGTGCCGACCTCGTACAGCGTGAACGCGGTAGGGCCGACGATGGCGCGGCCCGGCTCGACGGAGATGCGGGGCGCGCGCAGCCCGGCGGACTCGCACTCGCGCGAGACGATCTCGGTGAGCGCCTTGGCGATCTCGTGCGGCTCGCGCGGGTCGTCCTCGGAGGTGTACGCGATGCCGAGGCCGCCGCCGAGGTCGATCTCGGGCAGCTCGACGCCGTGCTCGTCGCGCACCTCGGCGAGGAGCTGCACGACGCGGCGGGCGGACACCTCGAAGCCGGCCATGTCGAAGATCTGCGAGCCGATGTGCGAGTGGATTCCGGTCAGTTCGAGCCCGTCGAGCTTGAGGGCGCGGCGCACGGCCTCAGCGGCCTGGCCGCCGGCGAGCGCGATGCCGAACTTCTGGTCCTCGTGCGCGGTGGCGATGAACTCGTGGGTGTGGGCCTCGACGCCGACGGTGACGCGGATGAACGCCTTCTGCACCTTGCCCAGCTCCCGGGCGATGTGCGCGACCCGCACGATCTCCTGGAAGGAGTCGAGCACGATGCGCCCGACCCCGGCCTCGACGGCGCGGCGGATCTCGGCCTCGCTCTTGTTGTTGCCGTGGAAGGCGATCCGCTCGGCGGGCATCCCCGCGTCGAGCGCGGTGGCGAGCTCGGTGCCGGAGCACACGTCGAGGTTGAGCCCCTCCTCGTGCAGCCAGCGCACGACGGCCCGCGACAGGAACGCCTTGCCCGCGTAGAACACATCGGCGTCACGGCCGAACGCGTCGGCCCAGGCGCGGCACCGCTCCCGGAAGTCGGTCTCGTCGAGGAAGTAGGCAGGCGTTCCGAACTCCTCGGCCAGGCGCGCCACTTGCAGCCCGCCGACGGTGAGGGCGCCGTCCTCGTCACGGGCCACCGTGCTCGACCAGACCTTCGGGTCGAGGGAGTTGAGGTCGGCGGGCGGCGCGGAGTAGTGGCCTTCGGGGAGCACGTCGGCGTGGCGGGGGCCGGCGGGGTGCGCGGATCGGCTCATCTTCTTGCGTCTCTTCTCGTCTTGCACGTGTGGTGGCACGTCGGGTTGCACGTCTGGGTCGTGACGGCGGCTGACGGCGGTGTCCGTCTGCGCATGTCACAGAAGTTCGGGGGCGTCGACGCCGAGCAGGGACAGGCCACCGGCCAGCACCGTCCCGGCGGCCTCGGCGAGGGCGAGCCGTGAGCGGTGGGCGGCCGAGGGTTTCTCGTCACCGAGCGGCAGCACCTGGTGCTGGAAGCGGAGCAGTTCGTCGGCCACGGCTTCGAGGTGCCGGGCGAGCCGGTCGGGCGCGTGGTGCCGGGCGGCGCCTTCGAGCACCGCGGGGTGATCGCCGAGGAGCGCGAGCAGCTCCGCGCCCTCGGACACGGGACCGGGCTCGGACCCGAAGCCGAGCTCGCCGGCGTTGCGGGTGAGGGCGCGGCTGCGGGAGTACGCGTACCGCACCCGGAAAAGGGAGTTGCTCTCCCGCTGCGCGAGCAGCTCCTCGACATCGGTACGCGGCCGGTCGTGCC
The DNA here is from genome assembly GCF_040651795.1 of Streptomyces sp. NPDC048361. NCBI lineage: Bacteria > Bacillati > Actinomycetota > Actinomycetes > Kitasatosporales > Streptomycetaceae > Streptomyces > Streptomyces sp. NPDC048361. Next base: position 4,001 of record NZ_JBEZKW010000007.1, on the reverse strand, counting down.
GGGCGGCCCGGAGCATGGCCCAGCGCGCGGCGTCGACGCCGACGAGATCGGCGAGGCGCGGCATGGCACACGGCACGACGGGAAGGCCCACCCCGCCCTCCGCGCCATCCTCCACGCCGCCGTCCGTACCGAGCCGGGCGAGAGCCCCCTGGGCCGTGAGCAACCGCACAACGACCTCGGCGACCACCCGGGCCCGCTCCTCGCAGACGGCCGCGAACGTGAAGCTCTGCCCGCGTAGCGCCTCCCCGTACCCGTAGCGAAGCCCCGCGTCGCGCACCTGCCGTACGACATCGTCCTGGGCGGCGCGGTCGAGGGTGATGTTGAGGAACCCGGGCCCGCTGATCTCGACGTGCGCGATGCCGGCCTGCCCGGTCATCCGCTGCCGCAGCACTTCGGCAACCGTGCGGGGCGGCAGCCCGGCCGCGGCGGCGAGCTTGAGCGCGACCCCGCTGGCGTAGTCCCCCCGCCCCCCGGGCCGGGGCCGCTCGACCTTGACGACGAGCTCCCCCACGGGCGGGAGGTCGAGGACGCCCTCGTCCACCGCGCTGCGCACGACGCGCACGACGGTACGGGAGAGCTCGGAGGGGGTCACGGGACAAGCGTAGGCGAGAAGGGGGGCCCTTCCGCGAACCGGTTTCGCCATGTGGGCGGTCCGGGGCCGCGGCGCGGGCGGCTCGGCGCCGGCGGGGCTCGGCCTGGGGTGCTGGGTGCTGCTGGCTTGCTCGCGTGAGTGAGCCCGTGAGGAGGGCTCAGCCTCGGGGACGATGGAGATGACCGTGTCGCCGCACACGCCCGTGAGCCCGTGAGCCCGTGAGCCCGTGAGCAGGAAAAGGGCTCAGCCTCGGGTGCTACCGGCCCGGCCGGGTTCCCTGCTGCCGTCGGCAGACGGCGGAGCCTCCCGGTGCAGCAGCTGCCGTACGAGCCGAACCAGGTCGGCGGGCTCGAACGGCTTCGCGAGGAAGGCGTCGACGCCGGCCGCGAGCCCGGTCTCCACCTCGTACTGGTTGCACGCACTGATGATGGCCACGGGCAGCCGGCTGGTCCGCGGGTCGGAGCGCAGCCGCGCGGCCGTACGCAGTCCGTCGAGCCGGGGCATCATCACATCGAGGGTGATCACATCGGGGCTCACCTGATGCACGACTTCCAGACACTCGGCACCATCGGCCGCGGTCACGACCTCGAAGCCCTCCAGCTCGAGGTTGACCCTGATCAGCTGCCGGATGACCTTGTTGTCGTCCACAACAAGAACCCGGCCGGACGCGCCTGGCACACCTTGAGGTTAGGTCCGAGGACGCCACCGCGTCCGGGTTTTCCCCACTTCCACCCCGGCCGGGGGACACCACCCGCACAGGCACCGGAAATACCTGTTCACAGCCACCCCGGGAGAGCTGGTAGTGTTCAACCCGTCGCCGCCGAACGCGGCGGACGCCCCCGTAGCTCAGGGGATAGAGCAACGGCCTCCGGAGCCGTGTGCGCAGGTTCGAATCCTGCCGGGGGCACTTACTGTGTAAGTGTCACAAGACCCCGCCATCAGCGAGTTCGCTGAGGACGGGGTCTTTGCGTTGGTGCGGCAGCCCGTAGGGGCGCTGGTGCCATCCGGGTGTCTGCGAGGCCCTCGCCGGGCCCTCTCGATGACGAACTCAGGCGCCCAACGGGCAGCCGGTGTCCGGCCATTGCTCAGTGACCCGAGGCGGCTCAGTTGCGGTTACGGAGCCTCTGCGTCGGCAGTGCACAGGGCCCGGGGCGCTGCCCCCGTACCCCTACGTGCCCGGATCGGAGCAAGCGCCAAGTACCCGTGCGTGCAATCGAGTTGCGCCCGTGCCGTATGCGGCTCGGGGGGATTCACCGCGCCGCGACCCGTCGACCGGAGGGCATGGAGCGGGCGCCCGCGACAGCGGCGGAGGTCACCACGCCACCTCCCCCGCGTCGTCGAAGAAGTGACCGGTCGGGCCGTCGTCGGGCAGGGTCGCGAGCTGGATGGCGATCGCGGCGCCCTGTGCCGGGGTGCGGACGCCGCGGAATCCGTTGAGGTCGGTGGCGCAGTAGCCGGGGCAGCCCGCGTTGATCAGGATGTCGGTGTCGCGGAGCTCCTTGGCGTACTGGACGGTGACGGCGTTCAGGAACGTCTTCGAGGGCGAGTACGCGGCGGAGATCGGGCCCACTTCGGCGCCGGGCGTGGTCTGCAGGGTGAGCGACCCGACGCTGCTGGACATGTTCACGATCCGCGGCGACGCCGAGCGGCGCAGCAGCGGCAGCATCGCGTTGGTGACGCGGATGACGCCGATCACGTTCGTCTCCACGGCCGCCCGCACTGTCTCCACGTCGACCGTGGTCGGCATCTGCGGCGCGTTGCCGGTCGTCCCCGCATTGTTGACGAGCACGTCGAGCCGGCCGCCCCGCTCCCCGATCAGCCGGGCGGCTTCGGTCACGCTCGCGTCGTCGGTCACGTCCAGCGGTACGGAAAACGCGTCCACACCGGCCGCACGCAGTTTCGCCACCGCGGCCTCGCGCCGCTCCTGGTCCCGCGCGCCCATTCCGACCATCCAGCCCAGGGCGCCGAGTCCGGCCGCGATCTCGTATCCGATGCCCTTGTTCGCGCCGGTCACCAGCGCGATTTTCTGTTCGCTCATGCCTCGATCCTGGCCCACCCCACCGGAGGCCGGCCAACACCGATCGGGTTCGCATCGATACCGCCCGAGTATCGATCCAGGTCGGAGCAGTACGCTGGCGGTGTGGAGACGAGAGAGCTGCGGTACTACGTCGCCGTCGCCGAGGAACTGCACTTCGGCAGGGCTGCCCAGCGGCTCGGTATCGCACAGCCCCCGCTGTCCCGCGCCATCCGCCAGCTCGAACGCCGCCTGGCCGCAACGCTGTTGGAGCGCACCAGCCGCGCGGTCACGCTCACGGAAGCCGGCGCGGTGCTGCTGCGGGAGGCCCGCGCGGCACTCGACGCGATCGAGGCCGCCGAGCGCCGCACCCGCCGAGCCGCCGGCGCCGCCACCGGCGCGCCCGATGTCGTCCTCGCCACCAAGGCGGGCGCCTCCAGCGAACTGCTGGCGAAGCTCCTCGACGCCTACGCCGCCGAACCCGATGCGGTCGCCGTCGATCTGCTCCTCTGCGGAATCGGCGAGCAGGAACGCATGCTGCGCGACGGCCGGGCCGACGTCGCTCTCCTGCACCTGCCCTTCGATGCCACGGCCGGCTTCGACACCGAGGAACTGCGCACGGAGGGACAGGTGGTGGTGCTGCCGGCCGGGCATCCCCTCGGCCGACACGACCAGGTACGGACCGCTGAGGTCGCCGCACTCTCCGACCTGCCGATGCCACGCTGGCCGGACCGGGACGGCTCCTACCCGGAGGGCCCCGGCCCGCAGGCCCGCAACCATGCCCAGTTGCTTCAGCTGATCGCGCTCGGCCGGGCCTGCTGGATCGCCCCGGAGTCGTGCAGGGCGCAGCTCCGTACGGATCTGCTGACCGTACCGGTCGTGGACGCGCCGCAGGTCACAACGGTGATCGCGTGGCCACCCCACAGCCGCTCCCGAGCCGTGGCCGGACTCGTCCGGGCTGCCGCGCGTATCTGAACGATCGATCCGGAAACTCTTCCCTACGCAGCCCAGCGTCGGTCGTCTACAACCGCTCCCTCCTCCTGTTACGAGGGCGGGCCCCGGCAGTCCACCAACGCGAAAAAGCCCCGCACCGTGACCGTATTTCTACGATCTGGTGCGGGGCTTTTCCCTAAAGATTGTTCGGCGGCGTCCTACTCTCCCACAGGGTCCCCCCTGCAGTACCATCGGCGCTGAAAGGCTTAGCTTCCGGGTTCGGAATGTAACCGGGCGTTTCCCTAACGCTATGACCACCGAAACACTATGAAGTTGAACTCGACCGGCACACACCCCAACCAGGGTGTGCGGGAGTTCATTGCTTCAGAACAAACACAGTGGACGCGAGCAACTGAGGACAAGCCCTCGGCCTATTAGTACCAGTCAGCTCCACCCGTTACC